>CBIHQZ010000100.1:0-11311 GCA_966212315.1 uncultured Myxococcales bacterium | reverse complement strand
TGCGACGCAGCTGCCGTCGGCGTTCCCTCCCCACGCCGATGCCGCGCTGATTCGGCAGGTCTCGACGCTCGAACTCGGCATCCGTCGGGCATCGACCGGGCTGGACACGACGCTCCGTCTCGAAGGGAGCTTCACCGACGACAGCGCGCGCCGCGTGCAAGCCGCACTCAACGCGGTCGTTCGCTCACCGCTCGGCGAACTCGCCGGCGCGATTCAATGGCTCGACCCCACTCGCGTGGTCGAGTTCGCGCAAGCCAGTCGAATCACGATTCACGTTGTTGTCCCGTGGCGCGCGGCGACTGCCCTGGCCGACGCGCTCCACGGCCGCGTCGGCGACGGCCCTCTCCGTCCCGAGTAAATTCGACTCGTCTACTACCCGTGGGGCTCCCGACTATTGGAGGCCACAAGATGTAGGCCACTGGGCAATGGGTCGTTTTGACGACGCCTACCGAGCGTGATAGAAACCATCCCTTGTGATGAGCGTCTCTCTGCGATCGACGCGAACGGCACTCGTCACGAGGGCGGCAGGTAGAGGGCGCGTCACCGCGGCGCGCTCGCGGGCATCCGTTGGCCGTTCGTACTGGCGATCACAAGAAGACATGCGGAATTGACGCGCGCAGTCGAGCGTTCGTCGGAAGTCCTGGTGTCCGTCGTCCGTACGATCGATGCGGAGAACGAACCAGCGGTCTGAAGGAGTTGCGGGATGCAAGCACCGTTGTTCAAGGTGGGTGACAAGGCAGTTCACCCGGCGCACGGGGTCGGGCAGATCACCGGGATCGAGAGCCGCGAAATCGCTGGAGCGACGGGGCAGTTCTACGTCGTCCAGATTCTCGAATCAGGGATGAAGGTGATGGTTCCGACTGCAGCCGCCGACGCCGTCGGGCTGCGTGGCGTGATGTCCAAGCGCGAGGCGGACCAGGTGCTGGCGGTCTTCCGCATCCATGAAAAGGCCGTCGGCGGTGGTCCCTGGAACCGTCGGCAGCGCGCGTACAACGAGATGATCAAGTCCGGGTCGCCTTACGAAGTGGCGAAGGTCCTGCGCGATCTCTACGCCATCAAGTTCAAGAGCGAGAAGGATCTCTCGTACGGCGAGCGTCGGCTGATGGAGCAGGCGAAGAGTCTGCTCGTGAAGGAACTCGCGCTCGCGAAGAAGATCACCGAGGCGGCGGTCGAGAAGGAAATCGAGGGCATGTTCGTGCAGCCCTCCGCCGTCGCCGGCTGAACGGATTCATCGACACCACGCGGGTCGTGATGCGCTGCCGAGCGCGTTGCGGCCCGCGCGTCATTTCGGCTCGGGTCAACGCACGCAGCGGAAGCCGAGATTGCCGAGTGCGCTGTCGGGCGTGGCGTGTCCGCGACCGACGACGCGGTAGTTGTTGCAGAAGTTTTCCGCGCACAGATACGACCCGCCGCGCATCGCGCGCTCGGTGCCGATCGATGCACCGCGCGGGTCGACCGCGTCCGCTTCGTCGAACCCGCGCGAATCGAACCAGTCGGCGGTCCACTCCCACACGTTGCCGGCCACGTCGTAGAGCCCGTACCCGTTCGGCGGAAAACGACCGACGGGCGCCCGCGAGAGGTAGCCGTCCTCGCGAGTGTTGTTCGACGGAAACGATCCCTGCCACCAGTTGGCGACCGGGCGACCTCCTGGACGCAATTCATCGCCCCACGCGTACGTCCGCCCTTCGAGCCCGCCGCGCGCAGCGAACTCCCACTCGGCCTCGGTCGGCAGCCGTTTTCCCGCCCAGCGCGCATAGGCATTCGCGTCGTTCCACGAAACCTGCGTGACCGGTTCGTTCATCGGCGCGAGCGAGTTCGGCCCGTCGGGATGGCGCCACGATGCGCCGCGCACCTGCGTCCATCGATGCGATTCGAAGTCGAACACCGACGACGCGCCGATGCGCTCCGACTCGGTCACGTATTGCGTGGCGTCGATGAAACGCGCGAATTCGCGAACCGTCACTTCGGTCCGATCGATCCAGAACGACCGCACTGTCACTCGGTGCGCGGGGCCCTCGTGCGGCATGCCGGTGGAGTCACCCATGGTGAAAGACCCGCCGCGGACGAACACCATCCCAGCGTCGGCGTCCCCGCGCTGATCCACCCGCCGCCGTTGGATGCATCCGGGCGCGTTCACCAGCAACCCCATCGCGAGTACAGCAATCGTTCGAGCGTGACCCCGGATCACCGCGTCGCGCCGAGCCCGCCGACGCCCGATGCAGGTACTTCGGCCAGCGCTTCTGGGAGCGTGTCGTTCGCCGACGCAGTCACGGTCGCATCGACGCGCAGCGTCTCGGCATTCAGTGTTTCGCCGATCGGCTCCATCGCGGCGACCTCGTTGGCCGTGTGCTGCATCGCGTACACGCCGAAGATCCACAGGAGCACGCCGACCGTGATGTTCAAGTACGGGATCGTGCTCACGACCGCGGCGGCGCGAATCAGACCGCGGGGGAGCGTCGATCGGCGGCCGCGCAGCTTGTATTGCAACTCGAGCCGGTCGACGAGGCGCATCGTGTTGAACACGACCCAGTAGAAGTGGAAGTAGGGGATGAAGCTGTAGCCCACGCCCTTCACGGTGCTCGGATCGTCACTGGCGGCAGCGACCATCTGATCGTGCAGACGATTGAAGTGCACGAGCGAGAAGAGGCCGAGCGTGACGATATGCAGCGTGACCGCGGCCCACACGGGAAACGGCGTGATGCGCTGCACACCGAGCGCGGCGCGTTCGCCGGCCGAGAACGAGTTCGCGTCGCGCTGATACGCATTGAGCGACACGTCGAACCGACCACGCTGACCCGCAGTCAGGATCTGCGAGCGCATCGCGTCGTTCTCGGCGGCGAGCCTGTCGACCTCGCGCTGCAGCGCATCGACGTGTTGCTGATTCGCTTCGCCCGCGTCGCGGAACATCGGCGCGGAGTGTAGCGCAGCTCGGTGCGAGCGCCCCGAAAAGGCCGCATTCGCCGCGGAAATTGCGGGGGACCGAAAAAAGTTCGTCAGGTGCGCAACTCGACCGAACCCGCGGCGATACGAGCACCGCCAGCGCGATTCACGCGTCGGCGAAAGGACCGTACCCGATGAACTCCCGACCCCGTCGCCAGCCCGTCAACGTTGCGCGAGTCCTCGCCGAGGCCGCCGCGCAGATCGCCGAACAGAACGCCGCGCTTCGCGACGCCACAGGTGGCTCGCCGGAACTGGCCCGCACGTTCGAGAGCACGTGCGCCCTTTCGATCACGACGCCCGCGCGCGTCACCAGCAACGTCGCCAGGCACTTCAATCGCGCCTGAACGATTCGAACCGAAACACCGAAGAAAGAAAGAGAGACCACCATGTCAGGCACTTCAGCATCACGTTCCACCACCCAGGGCCCCGGCGCGCAGCACGCATACGACCCTTCGGCGACCACCGCGCAACCGCCAGGAGTTCCGACCGGGTGGCTCCCCGGCGTGACGATCGTTCGCGAAGCGGGCGAGGAAGGCCTCACCGCCGAATTCCTCATCGCGATGGCGGAGAGGCGGATGAGCGCGATCGACGGGCAGATCAAGTTGGCCGTCGGAGCGATGAACCAGCGGTCGGAGAATCTCGAGCACCTGCGCGTCGCGTCTCAGATCATCGACCAGTTCCGCACGCAGCACGAATGTCACAACGACGACCGGATCGACCTCGATGCCTCCGTGACGGTCCAAAACACAGACGGCACGACGCGGGTGACGTCGCTCGCGAAAGAACTCCAAGACGCGGGGATGGATCCGGCCGCATATCGCGTCGCCAGCGCGGGGAATCAGGGGCCGAAGCTCAGTGAGCTGGAGCCGTTGTCCACCGCCGTTCGCAACCAGGTCGAGCGGTTCCAACAGAGCGCCGAACTCGATCAGGTGCGTCTCCAGCAGCTCGTCTCGAGCCGCGGAACGCTCGTGCAGACGGCTTCGCAGATCATGGCTGCGATGCACGAGACCGAAAAGAACATCACCGGAAACATTCGCGGCTGATCGCCGATACGAGCACCCGAGGACGCCGCCATGGAACTCTCTCCCGAACATCTCTCCATCTTCAGCCGCGCGCTCGGGCAGCTCGTTCGCTGCGAACAGACGCCGGCAACTCTCCTCGGGGTCGACCCCCGCGTCGTGAACGGCTTGTTCGCGATGGGCATCACCGCGCGGAACAAGGGACGTCACGTGATGGCGGACCATCTGTTCCAGCGCTGCCTGCTACTCGATCCGTATCGCGCCGATCTCTGGATCGCGCTGGCGGCATCACGACAGGCACTCGGTCGCCCCGAAGAAGCGGGCGACATGTACCAGGTCGCGGGGCTGTTCACGACCGACGCGGCTCCCGTGGCCTATGCAGCCGCGTGCTTCGCGCAGGCCGGTCAGCACGAACGTGCGCGGATTCTCGCCGCGACAGTGCGCGAACGAATCGCCGATGAAACGAACCTCGCACCATGGCTCGCCGTGGTCGACGCGAACGAAGGAACGGACGGTGTGTCATGTCGATGATCGAATCAGTCAACACGCAGCGATTTCAGAATCTGGCCGCCATCGGTCTCGGCACCGCGGCCAGCGACACACGCGGAGCAAGCGCGGTGGAAGCGCCGCAACCCGACCTGACGGGCCCCGACCCGGTGCACACCGCGTCGCCCCTCGAGACGATCGGCGCGCTTCGGGCGCTCGAGACCCCGTTCGCGGACGCGTTCGCCTCGGGGGATCCGGCGACACTGATGGCGGCGCTCGCGGCCAAGATGCGACGTGCGACGAACGAGGGTGACAACGCGGGTGTGTCGGCGAATCAGGCAGCGCGTGCAGTGCACGTCGAGCGACAGGCCGCGGCATACAAGAAAGCACAAGCCGCACAAAAGGACGCTGCTACGTGGGGCGTTCTCGCGAAGGTCGGTGCGTACGTCGCGGCGGCCGTGTCCGTGGCAGTCGGCGTCTGCGGTGCGATGTACACGGGCGGCGTCTCGCTCGCCGGCGGGATCGCGCTCGCGGTGCTGTGCGTGTCTGCCGCAGCGACCACCGCACTCATGATGTCGCAGGACCTCCATGCGTGGGGAAGCGGGCAGCCGCCCAAGTGGCTGTCGATAGGCGTCGCGGTGCTCGCGGTGGTGGCCGCCGTCTGTTCCGGCGGGTCCGGTGCAGCGGGCGCACTCGGTGCCTTCGCCGCGGTGGGGAACGGCGTGAGTCTCGCCGCGCAGACGGTGAACATCGCGATGGACGTCGCGGTCGAGACCCGCGCGATGCGAGAGCCTCCACGCGAGTTGCGCATGACGCTCGGGATCGCCACGGCGGCGGGCGGCTTGTTGAACGCGGCGGGCGGGATCGGTTCGAGCAGCGCTGCCACCGGCGCAGCGAACGCAGCGGGATCGGCACGTTCGGCGGCAGATGCGGCCGCCTCGGCAGGACAGGCCGTGGCATCGGCGACCGAGGCAGTCGGCGAAACGGGCAGCGCGGTCACTGGATACCAGGCCGAAATGCACACCGCGGATGCGCACCGCGAACGTCGGACGATGCAGCAGATCGACGAGCGGACCGACGACTTGATCGAAGCATTGCGCGAGGCGGGTCAGTCGATGCGACGAGCGCAGCAACGAGCGAGCGAGACGATGGCGTCGGAATCGCGCGCGCGGAGTTCGGTGACGAGCAACTTGGGACGGGCTTGAACGAGAAGTGAGAAACGGAGGTTGATCATGGGAACGACGATTACGAATTCGACGACGAACAATGCGTCCGCGATGTGGGCCGACGACGTGGAAGTGGCCGTGCAGATGCAACAGATCGAACAGGGCGGGGAGCAGCGCCGGACGGCGCACGCGAACCGTGACGAGGCGCGCGCAGAGCGGGAAACGGCACGCGACGCGGAAGAGCGAGAGCGGCAGAGCGCGGCCACGGCGCGACTCGTCGGCGGGCTCACGAAAGCCGCGACGAGTGCGGTGAACGCGGTGTGCAGCGCGATGAAAGCAGGGCACTCGCTGAGCGCGGCGACGCAGGGCGCGGATACCTCGTTCGCACGGAGAGAGACGGCGCTCGGTGATCGCGCGGCGGCGGTGGGAAGCGGAATCCAGGCAGCCGGCGAGGCGGCGCAGAGCGTCGCGAACTTCGTGGCCGACGGGCATGACATCGCCGCGGGACAGCAGACTCGTCGGGCCGATAGGGCACGCGATCGCGCCGACGACGAACAGCAGAATGCGCAAGATGCGGGTTCGCGTTCGCAGCGAATGCTGGATCGCGCGGCGCAGACGATGTCGGACGAGGCTCGCCACCGCGATGCCATCGTCGCCAACCTGCGCGCGTGACTCGCTTGCCCGGGTGCGCAGCCCCGCGCACCATCCGCCCGCTTTGTCGAACGACCCCACCCCGCCCGCATCCGCTCCGATTCCTGCCGCCACTCTCGACGCCGTGCGTTTCGACGACCGCGGTCTCGTTCCCGCCATCGCGCAGGACGCGCTGAGCGGCGAGATCCGAATGGTCGCGTACATGAACCGCGAAGCACTCGCGCTCACGATCGCGAATCGCGAGGCCACGTTCTTCTCGCGCTCACGCAACGCGCTGTGGAAGAAGGGCGAGACGAGCGGACACACGCTGGCGGTGCGTGACGTCCACCTCGATTGCGATGGCGATTGCGTGTTGCTGCTGGTGGAACCGATCGGTCCTAGTTGTCACACCGGTGCCGAGAGCTGCTTCTTTCGCGCGCTCGACGGACACACGCATACGTGGCGCGAACACGAACGGCCGTTCGCATTTGCAAGCCGGCTCGAACGCGTGCTGCAAGCCCGACGCGACAGTGGCTCCACGAAGAGCTACACGCGGAAGCTTCTCGACGGCGGTGCGGCCCTCATCGGCGCGAAAATTCGCGAAGAGGCCGACGAACTCGCGCGGGCCATCGAGAGCGAGAGCGACGAACGAGTCGCTTCGGAAGCCGCGGACGTCGTGTATCACGCGATGGTCGGATTGCTCGCGCGGTCGGTGCCGTGGCGCAACGTGCTGGCAACACTCGCGCGGCGATTCGGCACGAGTGGCCTCGACGAGAAGGCCGCGCGCACGAAACCGCACGCGTAGAAGTTTGATCGAACCAGCGCCGCCGGTAGCATCGCCCGCATGGTGCACCGCTCACAGTGCGAGATGTCTCGAAGCCGATGGATCGTGTCGATGGCGGCGGCGGGTTGCGTGTTCGCGAGCGGGGCTGCCGTTCGCGCCCAGAGTGCCAATGTCGATCCGGTGACCGGGCGGGCGGAGCCGAGCGCCGCGCCGACGGCGAACACCGCGCCCAGCAGCGATGCGGCAACGAGCGCCGCTCCCGCATCGACAACACAGCCGACGCGGTTGCGGTGGGGTCACCGGATGCAAGGCGAGTTGCGGGTGACCGCAAGCGTGGGCTACGCGATTGCGATTCACTACGAACGTTCGCCGCCGTGCGACGCGGTCGGGTCGACCTTCTGCCATGGGCGCACCCCGTTCACGCTCGACTTCGCGGGCGGCTTCGGTGTGCTCGAGTGGCTCGAGGTCGAAGCGCGATTCCGACTCGGGGTCGAACAGACGCAAGGACTGAGCATCACGAACGGCGTCGGATCGGCGCTCCCGATGGCCGCGGGCGTCGGTGTGCGCGCGTACGGCAGCGAGTCATCGAGGTTCAAGTTCGGGTTCGGCGCGGCGGTGCTCCTCGACTTCACCGCGAATCAGCCGCTCGACGTGGTGGCGCGTCTCGACCAGGGGATCCACTACGACGTGGCCCGCAATTTCGCGTTCTATGTGCAGGTCGGAGAGACGATCCAGTTCCTGCGCAATCTGTACGCGGGAATCGATGGCGGGCTCGGGGTGCAGGGACGTTTTCCGTGAGCGAATCGTGTCGCGAGTGTCGGTCGACGACGCTCGCGACTGTCGATCTTCGCTACGGAACGCAGACGCCGTAGTTGTTGGGGCGATTGTTGACGCCGCCGCAGTGAAGCGGTGCATCGCAGGTGCGGGAGACGCCGCCATCGGTCGTGCCGGCATCGGTGCCGGTCGCGGTCGGGTCACAGACCTTGCGGCACGCAGGCCCGGTGCCGGCGTCGTTGTTCAGTTGAATGCACGCGTAGCCCAGCGCGCAATCGACTGCGCCCGAGGCGCTGCCGCAGGGGGCGCCGTCCATTCCGGTGCCGCCCGGGCTGGTGCACGTCGTGGTGCCCGTGGCGTCGGTGGGTTCGCAGTTGTTGCCGTTCGCGCAGTCCTGCGCGAACCAATCGCAGTTCGTCGTCGCCTGGCAGCCGAAGACCGGCACGTTCTGGATTCCGACCGAGCACGTTGCGCCGCGAATTCCACCGGGACCGTTGCGGCACGTGTCGTTGTCGCCCGGTGCGCAGCACAGTTTCACGCAGCGACCAGGATCGCCGAGGCAGGCAAAACCCTGCAAGCAGCTGTCTGCGTTGGCGCACGGCATGTCAGCGCCCGCGGTGCCCGGCGTCGAACAACTCGCGGTCACGCCGCCGTCGCCGTCGCCCACGATGTAGCAGGCCTGTCCCGTGGGACACCCGGCGTTCGTGACGGGGTTGCAGGAGCCGAGCATGCCGGTGCTGCACGTGCCGCCACCGCCATCGGTGCCGCCATCGGTGCCCATGACGTCGTCGCGTTGCACGTCCATGTTCGAGACGTCACGAACAACGTCCGTACCGCCGTCGGTGCTGGCGTCCGTGTCGGTTCCGCCGCTGCACCCGACGAGGGCGAGACTGGCGGCAAACGCGAGAGCGATCGAAGAATGACGAAGAAATGCGGTCATGCAGCTTCTCCTGATGATGAGCGCCCAGTGTAGCCCAGTCGCACGGTGCTCGTACAACTGACGCCCGCTCAGACCGCGATCCCCTCGATGACCGACGTCGTGGGCCAGGGGTAGATGACACCCAGTCGGAACCCTGTTGCTTCGAGAAGGCGTCGGAACTCCGCACGGCCGCGCTCACGACCGTCGGAACACACGACGCCCATGTGAATGTCCGCGAGTGCGCCCGGGCCGTCGTCGTCTGCTTCGACGAGTGACTCGGCGATGATCAATTTCGTGCCCGGGTCCATCGCGCGGCGAACGGTCTTGAGGATCTTCTCGCAGCGCGCGTCATCCCAGTCGTGCAGGATGTTCTTCATCAACCACGCATCGGCGCCGCGTGGCACTTCGTCGAAGAAGCTGCCGGGCGAGAACTCGATGCGATCGATCACGCCGCGCTGCGCGCACAGCTCTTTCGCGGAGGCCAGCACTCCCGGGCTGTCGCAAAGAATGCCGCGCAGGTGCGGATTGCGAATGAGGATCTCCGAGAGGAGCGTGCCGCGACCACCGCCGACGTCGCAGAGCACTTTCACTTCGCGGAACGGGTACAGCGCTGCGATCGCCGGCGCGTCGGTCACCGTGATCCACATCATCGCGCGTGCGAATGTCTCGCGTTCGTCGGGGTGCTGATCGAACCAGTCCCACACGCTCATTCCGTGCACGCGCTCGAATGCGTTGTGCCCGTCTTTCAGCGTTCGATCGAAGTCGAGCCAGCTGCGGCAATTCGAGTCGCTCGCGAAGTACTCGACCCAGTCGGTCATGCCGTCGAGGCCGCCGGTGCGAAGCACTTCGCTGAGCGCGGTGTTCTCGAACCGCTTGTCGCTGCGAAGCCGGAACACGTCGCGCGAGGCGAGCACCCGCATCATTCGGTGGGTCATGTCGGGATTGGTCCCGATGCGCGCGGCGATCGTGTCACTCGTGAGCGGACCCTCGCTCGCGATGAGATCCGCGATGCGGTGGCGGGCGACTGCGCCGAGGACCTGTGTCATCGCGATTCCGATCGCCATCTCGAAGATCGCGAGTTGCGGCGGCGCTACGCGATTGGTGACTCGTTGCGCGGAGCGTCGCAGTCCGAGCACTGCGCGAATCGCGGCGGCAGGCGGCGCCGAACGAAACGGCTTCGGACCGATAGCGTGCGAAGCGGGGTCGCGGTCGGACGAATCGTGGCTCATGGGTCGTACCGTATCGCCGCTCGCGAGCACGCGGCCAGTTCGACTACTCGGCGTGAGGCGGCGCGCATTGATTCGCTGCGCCCGGTGTTGGCGAGTCGCAGCGTACGAAGTCGGAACGGTTGTCGTCGGTGTCGTGGCCGTCGGGGATGCGTGCGAGCGACGAGGCACTCGGCGGCGACGCAGCGGGCGCGTGTTCGACGTCGAGATTGGTCGTGCTCGCGCCGTAGCCAACGCCATCGATGCGTGTTCCCGCTGCGTCGTAGAGGCCGAGTCCCGCGCCGGTTGCGGCGAGCGTGCCGGCGGCATTCGAGAACGTTCCGATCGGAACAGCAGAGCCGCGGTATCCGGCGCCTGCGACGACGACGTATCCGTGCGCGCCAATCGTGTCGCCAGCGGCGCCGAGCCATCGTCGGGAATCGGTCGAACTGGTGGCCGATGCGTATCGCAGTTCGAAGCCAGCGAGCGAGACGTCCACACAGTCGCTCGCGTTGTGGATCTCCACGAACTCGTCGCCCGATCCACCCGCACCGGCGGTCTGCACTTCGTTGATCACCAACGTTGCAGCGCAGGGCGGCGGTACGTCGAGCGCTGCGTCCATCGCGCTCGCGTCTGCGGCGCGTGCATCGAATGAGTCTGCGTCGCCGGCGGCATCGACGAACGCCGTCGCGTCGTTCGCGTCGGGCATCGCGCTCGCCGCGCGGCACACCGAGGTCGGAATGCGATGCGGCACCGGATCGAGTTCGCGCAAGTACGAGATGATGGCCATCGCTTCGTCGTCGTTCATGTCGTCGAAGGCCGGCATCCCGCAGAGCGCGCGTCCGTCACTGCCCACCGCGTAGCGAATCGCGCGCGCGAGTTGCGCGTCACTGCGACGAGCGATGCCGGTCTCGCGATCGGGCGTGAGGTTCGATCCGTACGCCTCCATCTCGCGCGGGGTTCCCAGCATGCGAATCGACGATCCGCTCCACAGTCCATCGGCCGGATCGCCGCTCTGATGACAACTCGCGCAGTGCCGCGCCCGCGTTGCACGTTCGCCCGGGCTCGGACCGCTGGACAGGTCCGCGACGGCATCGTCACCGACGCCCGCTTCCTCGCGCAACGTGCCCACGTCGCGCGTGCCGAAACATCCGAGCACCGTCGTCGCGATCGCGAACACGATGCCCCACCACTTCACCGTTCGTCGTCGTGCATTCTTCATTCGCCGGGCCTTCGCACACGCTGTTCCGCCACATACCCCTCAGGGTTTTCGCGCGGTTGCGTGGACACCCCTGGCGGATTCCTGTCGTCCGCCATGGCGGCCGCTGGCGGATCCGCCCCCTCGGCTATCATCCGCGCCCCCCGCGCCGGACACGCCGCGCGCACCG
>CBIHQZ010000099.1:0-11312 GCA_966212315.1 uncultured Myxococcales bacterium | reverse complement strand
GGTATGCAGTCAGGGACACGGAACCGTCACGTTGATGTGAACGTGAAGAGCGGAGGCGTTCGCTCGATGAGCGATGCTCGGTTCGTGCGCGGATCTCTCGATGGCTCGCGACAGACGAACTCGACGACGACGCTTCGTGTCTCCCGCGCGATCGCGACATCGCGGTGCTTCGTCTGAACACCGACGGGTCACGCGATACGACCTTCGGCAACAACGGCGTCGCGGTGATCGACTTGAGCAACGGCATCGTGAACGGATCGAGCTTCATCGCGGATTCCGCATGGGGGCTCGGGCTGCAGTCGGACGACAAGCTCGTGATCTCCGCGGGCCAGGTACGGCCCGCGGCAGGAGCGACGGACTCGGACTTCGCGATGCTCCGTCTCGACGCCAATGGCTCGCGCGATGCGACCTTCGCGACCAACGGTGTGTTCACGCTCGACATCGGTGCGGCGAACGCGAGCGCACGCAACGTGGCGATCCTTCCCGACGGCCGCCTCGTCGGCGCCGGCTACATGGCGGGCCCCTCGGGCAACGTGCCGGTGGTGTATCGGCTCTCGCCGCGGGCACCGTGTTCCCGACTGCACACGAACCCGACGGATGTCGTGCTTCCGCGTCGCACGGTGCGATCGTCGAAGTCGTCGGCGCCGATGGAATGGTGCTGCGCGCGATGGTGAACGACTGGGGGAACTTCCACATCGACAACGGATCGCTCGCGCTGCCTTACACCGCGCGGGTCATTTACCAAGGTCGGACACGGGAGATGACCACGCCGCAGACCCACGGTGATTGCAACGCGTGTCACACGCAATCGGGCGGCGGCGCAGCACCGGGGCGCATTCTATTGCCGTAAGCAATGTTCGGTCGGCGCGCTCGCAACGCGCCGATCGATGGCCGCGCTCGTATGACAGCACGCTGTCAACGGGCGAACCTCGCAAGGGCGTGACTCAGTACGGGCTGTCAGTGACGAATCCGGTACCGCGCGCACGATGCGACGGGCGCGGCGTTCCGGCATGCGTGGCGGTCCGCGGCGCAACAGCGGGCGCTGCCGGGCGCTCGACATGCGTGGAACGCGCGGGCGCTGCAGCCACGACGGGCGCGACCGGCGCATGCGCGACGGGTGCATGAACGACGGGCGCATGGGCAACGGGCCTCGGCGCAATCGGCGCAGCCGCCGCGGGCGCAGGCGAAACCTCGGCCGGTGCCTGCGTGGGAACGGGTGCTTCGACCGTGGGCGCAACAGCGGCCGACGAGGGCGCGCTCGGAGCCATCGCCGTCGTCGCGTTCGCGGAAGCCGACGGTGCGTCGCTACCACGCATCGAGAACACGGAGATCGCACCGATCAGAACCACCACGACACCGATGCCACCGAACAGCAGCCCCTTCGATCGCGTGCCGGCGGGCCGCGCTTCTTCCCAGGGACGCGAGTCCGACTCGATCGTGCGAGCATCGTCGTAGGCCATCGCCGGACGCAACGTGGCCGTGGCAGGCGGCGCGAGGGTCTTGGTCACGGGCTTCGCCGTGGCGGGCGAGACGGCCGCGCTCGAGAGGAACGACGGGACGACCGGCGACGAAGCACCCGATCCCGCCATGGAGCCCAGGTCCGCGGCGAGCGCGCCCGATGGGGCGCTGAAGCCGTTCGCCGTCGGCACGATCGCCGCCACGTTGACCACCGCAACTTCGTTCGCGGCCTCGAGACCGATCTCCCAGGAAGGACGGATCTCACCCGCGAGGCGTTCGAGTTCATCGGCCGAAAGCGTGCCGGCCTTCCACACTGATTCGCCTGCGTTCGCCACTGCACCCTGCGTCATTCGTGTGTGTCTCCTCGAAGCGGACTGCCAACCCTAACGTCCGCTCGCACGGCGAGCAACGCACTGGATCGCCTCGGCCGCACCGTCCGGCGGGCTGCCTCGACCGTTGACTCCGCGTTCGACACCGCTCGCGCGATCACGTTGGAAAATCACACATGCGGAGACTAGATTCCGCCCCGCCTCGCCCATGAAGTGCCCGTACTGCGCAGATCTCGACAACAAAGTCATCGACTCCCGGCTCTCGCAGGGTGGCGAAGTCACGCGGCGGCGCCGTGAATGTGCGCGCTGCACGCGGCGCTACACGACGTACGAGCGGGTCGAAGAGAGCCTCCCGCTCGTGGTGAAGAAGGACGGTCGTCGCGAGCCGTTCGATCACGGAAAACTCCTCGCGGGCTTGAAGAAGGCCTGCGAGAAGCGTCCGGTGCCTGCCGATGCGATCGAGTCGATCGTCGAGCGAATCGAACGCGACCTGGCGGACTCGGGTGAGAAAGAAGTCGCGAGCACTCAGATCGGCGAACGCGTGATGTCGAAGCTGCGCGAAGTCGACGAAGTCGCCTACGTGCGATTCGCGTCGGTCTATCGCTCGTTCCGCGACATCCAGGAGTTCATGGACGAGATGACCTCGCTGTTACGCGGCAAGGGCGAGCGCAATCGTGGGTGAGTTCACCGTCGACGACGCAGCCTTCATGCGTCGCGCGATCTCGTTGGCGTGGAGTGCGAAGCCCGCTCCGAACCCGCGCGTCGGCTCGGTGGTGGTGCGTGACGGCCGGGTGATCGGCGAAGCACGGCACGTCGCGGTGGGCCACGCGCACGCGGAAATCGCGGCCATGGCAGCGGCGGGCGACGCGACGCGGGGCGCGACCGTCTACGTAACCCTCGAGCCCTGCAACCATTACGGACGCACCCCTCCTTGCACCGAAGCGCTGCTGCGTGCGGGCGTCGCGCGCGTCGTCATCGGTGTGCGCGATCCGAATCCGCGCGTGCAAGGCGGCGGATTCGAGCGGCTGCGCGACGCGGGCGTCGATGTCGTGACCGGCGTCGAGTCGGCGGCGTGCGAGCGATTGATCCGCCCGTGGCGCAAACACGTCACCACCGGATTGCCCTACGTGCTGCTCAAGGTCGGGATGTCGCTCGACGGTCGCATCGCAACGCGATTGCGCGAGAGTCGTTGGATCACGAGCGATGCCTCGCGCCGCGACGCGCATGCGATCCGAGCGCGGGTCGACGCCATCCTGGTCGGGATCGGAACCGTGCTCGCCGACGATCCGTTGCTCACACCGCGCGATGTCCATGTCGAAGGTGCACTCCCGGTGCGCGTGGTGCTCGATACGCATCTGCGCACGCCGCTGGACTCGAACCTCGTTCGCACCGCCCACGATGCGCCCGTGCTGGTACTGCATCGCGACGAAGCGCCCGAGGAACGTCGCATCGCATTGCGTGCGGCGGGGGTCGAGACGATCGCGATTCCGACCCGCGAAGGTCATGTCGCACTCGTGGACGCGCTTCGCGTTCTGGGCGAGCGCGGCATCGTGGAACTGTTGGTCGAAGGCGGCGGCGCGGTCCACGGCGCGCTCTTCGACGAGCATCTCGCCGACGGGCTGCTCTGTTACATGGCGCCGATGATCATCGGCGGGCGCGACGCGTTCCCGGCCTTCGGCGGACTCGGCGCGGGGCGACTCGACGAGGCGCATCGACTGCACGATGTGTCGGTGGATCGAGTCGGCGACGACGTGCGGATCACCGCGGAGATCGAACATGTTCACGGGCATCATCACAGCGGTCGGTAGCATTCGCGGCCTCTCGCGCGGCGCAGCGTCGATGGCGCTCGAGATCGCGTGCGACTACGCGAAGCTCGAACTCGGCGAGAGCATTGCGGTCAACGGCGTGTGTCTCACCGTCGCCGAGATTCGCGGCGCCGGGTTCCTCGCGAACCTCAGCGCGGAAACGCTTTCGCGAAGCACGCTCGAACACGCAATGCGCGGGCAGAAGGTGAATCTCGAGCGCGCACTCGCGGTCGGCGATCGGCTCGGCGGTCACATCGTGGCCGGACACGTCGACGGCGTCGGACGCGTGGTGTCGCGTGAGCCAGTCGACGACGCGCAGCGCTGGCGGTTCGAAGCGCCGCCCGAAGTGCATCGTTTCCTCGCGGAAAAAGGCAGCATCGCGATCGATGGCGTGAGCCTCACGGTCAACGCTGTCGGCGACAAGACCTTCGACGTGATGCTCGTACCGTTCACCCTCGCGGCCACGACGCTCGGCGCGCTCGGCATCGGCGATGCGGTCAACCTCGAAGCCGATGTGCTCGCGCGCTACGTCGCCCGTGCGCTCGAAACGCGCCCGGGCAATGCGACGAGCAACAGCGGCGGCGTGACCATGGATCTACTCGCCCGCGCCGGATTTCTGGATCGCCAGCGATGACTCAACGACACAGGAGAATCTCTCGAATGCCGCTCCAAGGAACGTTCGTCGAACGAGTGCAACGCGCGATCACCGAGATCCACGCGGGGCGCATGGTGATTCTGGTCGACGACGAGGATCGCGAGAACGAAGGCGACCTGGTGCTCGCGGCCGACATCGCGACCCCGGAAGCCGTGAACTTCATGGCGCTCAACGCGCGCGGGCTCATCTGCCTCACGCTCACCGAGGATCACGTGCAGCGCCTCGGGCTGCCGATGATGGTGGAGGACAACAACTCGCAGCGCTCGACCGCGTTCACCGTGAGCATCGAAGCGCGCGAAGGGATCACCACCGGCATCAGCGCGTTCGATCGTGCCCACACGATTCGCGTCGCGTCGGCGCCCGCTGCGACCGCGCGCGACATCGTCTCGCCCGGTCACATCTTCCCGCTGCGTGCGCGCCCCGGCGGCGTGCTGCAGCGAACCGGTCACACCGAAGGCTCGGTCGATCTCGTGCGTCTCGCCGGGCATGCACCGTCCGCAGTGATCTGCGAGATCATGAACCCCGACGGAACGATGGCGCGCCTCCCCGACCTCGAGGTGTTCGCGCAGAAGCACGGGCTTCACATCCTGACCATCGAAGACCTGGTGCACTTCCGCTTGCAGCGCGATCGACTGGTGCGACGCATCGAGACGGTGCCGTTTCGCCCGGCGGGTTTCGAGAAGACCTGGCAGGCACACGTGTACGAAGGCATCGAGTCGCGGCAGTTCCTCGCGCTCTCGCTCGGTGAAATGCGCGCCGACGAACCGACGCTGGTTCGCATGCACCCCGGCGCGATGTTCGCGGATCTCTTCGCACCGCCGCACAGCCCGGCGGGCCGCGAACCGATCGGCGGCGGCGTCCATCTCTACGAAGCGATGCACAAGATCGAACAGGCCGGCAGCGGCGTGGTGGTGTACATCCCGCCGCGTCGGATCGATCTCGCGGCCGAGTTGCGATCGCTCCGCGGCGAAGCGCCCAACGGTACCCGTGACGTGTCGCCCAGCGGCGCCCCGGCACAGCGCGAGTTCGGTCTCGGCGCCCAGGTGCTGCTCGACCTCGGCCTTCAGCGCATCCGCATCATGACCAGCAACCCGCGGAAGTTCGTCGGGCTGGGCGGGTACGGACTGGAAGTCGTCGAGCAGGTTCCGCTTGCCGAGCACGAAGGCACCGTCCTCGAACTCGCGCGTGCGAGTGCGTTGCGGAAGTGACGTTGCAATCGCGCGCGACCCCCGCTACACCCCCTCGCGCCATGGCCGAAGGATTTCAGACTCACGTCATCGAAGGCGATCTCACGGCGGGAGGCATTCGCTTCTGCATCGTGGCCGCTCGCTTCAACAGCTTCGTCGTCGACAGCCTCGTCGAAGGAGCACTCGATTGCTTGCGACGACACGGCGGCAGCGGTGCCGCGGTCGTGCGCGTGCCGGGGGCGTGGGAGCTTCCGCTGGCCGTGCACGCAGCGGCGAAGAGCGGTCAGTACGACGCGATCATCGCGCTCGGCGCCGTGATCCGCGGAGGGACTCCGCACTTCGATTACGTCGCGGGCGAAGCCACCAAGGGCCTCGCGGGCGTGTCGATGGAAACGGGGATTCCGGTCGCGCTCGGCGTGATCACCACCGACTCGATCGAGCAGGCGATCGAGCGGGCGGGCACGAAGATGGGCAACAAGGGGTGGGAAGCGGCGGCGACGGCCATCGAGATGGCGAACGTGCTGAAGACCCTGGAGCGTCGTGGCCCGAAGCGAAAGTAAGTCGCCCAAGCGCGACGAAAACGGTCCGCGCCGGCAAGCGCGTGAAGCGGCATTGCAGGTGCTCTTCGCGCTCGACGAGAGCGAGACCAGCGACACGACGACGATCGGGCACGCGATCCAGACTTACTGGTCGCATCTCGAAGGTCCCGTTGCGGGCCGCGCGTATTGCGACGAACTCGTGCGCGGTGCGATGGCGAAGCGCGACGCAATCGATCAGGCGATTCGCGATGCGAACCCGACCTGGCGACTCGAGCGCATGGCACGCGTCGATCGCAACGTATTGCGACTCGCGACGTACGAATTCGTCGACGGCGGGATTCCCGCGAACGTGGCGATCGACGAAGCGGTCGAACTCGCGAAGCGCTTCGGCGGCGAGGAGTCGCCGGCGTTCGTGAACGGCACGCTCGACAAGATCGCGCGCAATCACAAGAAGCTGTAGGCGGCCGCGCGATGGAGATCCGGTTCGCGCCGCTCGATCTCGCGCACATCGACACGCTGCGATTCGAAGCGGCCGCGCTCGCGTTGTTCGAAGACGAGCGTCCGCTGCGCGGCGCCGCCGGGCTGTGCGACTGGCGACTGCTCGGTCGGATCTCGCGGCAGATCGATCGCGGTCGCATCGACGGACACGCCGGTGAGATCACCCTGCTGCCGTCGCGTCCGCGGTTGCCGTTCGACAAGATCGTGTTGTTCGGACTCGGGGCACGCGCCAACTTCGACGCGGCTGCGTTCGAGCGTACGGTGGTCTCGATGCTCGACACACTGCGCGGCCTGCGACTGCGAACGTTCGCGATCGCGCTTCCGGGTCGTAGCGCGAATGCCATTGCGCCCGCAGAGGCAGCGAGGACGTTTGCGACGGTCGCACTCCAGCGCGGCGAGTTCGACGAAGCGGTGGTGCTCGAGGAACACGACGCGTTGAAAGCGATGCCCGCGGTGGTCGACGCCGAGCGCAGGCGATTGCGCGCGATGCGGGAACTCGACGAAACGCCGTGAGCTGGCGCGCGCGCTCTTCCGCGACGTGACGGTTGAATTCAGCGCGTCGACGGGATCAATCGCGTCCGTCCGCCGTTGCGTTTGCGAAGCGGTTCGAACGCGCGATCCGCGCCGTCCATCTTCACGTGATAGACCACCCGCATCAGCTCGCCGAGTCGGCCCTTCGGGAAGCCACGGCGCTCGAAGTACGCGAGGTACTCGGCAGGGAGATCGATCAAGGGCACGCCGCGCGGAGGAAAGTTGTCGGGGCCGTAGCGTCCGAACGGCATGCGCGCGAACTCGAGTTGCACCAGCGCTTCCGCCAGACGCGTGCGCCAGTCGTCAGCCGGGTCGTTCACTTCTTTTTGTCGAACTCGAGACTCGCCGAGTTGATGCAGTAACGAAGTCCGGTCGGGTTCGGTCCGTCTTCGAACACATGCCCGAGATGCCCGCCGCATCGCTTGCAGACGACCTCCACGCGACGCATGCCGAACGTCCGATCGTCGTGCTCCTCGACTGCGCTGTCCTCGAGCGGCGCGTAGAAACTCGGCCAGCCACACCCGCTGTCGAACTTCGTCGCCGACTCGAACAGCGACGCGCCGCATCCGGCGCATCGGTACTCGCCCTGGTCGTGATGGTCCCAGAACTTGCCGGTAAAAGCGCGCTCGGTCCCCTTCTCGCGGAGCACGTGGAACTGCGACGGATCGAGTTGTTTGCGCCACTCTTCGTCGGACTTCGCGACCTCGCGCGTGGGGGCACCGGGCTTCTTCTCGTCGTTGCTCATGGTGCGCCGAAATCTAATCCAACGACGCCGCGCGCAAGTCGCTAAAGCAACGGGGCCAGGAGGGGCGATCGGCGCGCCGCCGCGAGGACCGAGTCGAAGTCAGCGCTCACTGCGAGCGATGCATTGCGCAGCGCATCTTCGAGCGACACGCAGATCTCGCTCGGGATCGCGCTGAAGGCACTCATCGCCTCGAGGCTTCCCACCTGCAGCCGATGATGCGGCGACGACGTCGACACGACCGCGAAGGCGCACGAGCACGCGTGCGAATAGGCCGGAACCTGTCGCATGAACTCATCGAGTGTCGCCTGATCGGGTGGCGCGCTCTCGGCATCGGTGATGTCGACCAGTGCGAATTGTCGTTGCAGATCGCGACGCGCGTCGGTGAGCGCCAACGTGACCTGGCGGACCTCCTGCGCGGTGAGTTCGAGACTCCACCGCACGATGAAGATCGATTCGATGAGAACAGCTCGATCGCTCACGAACGATCTGATGACGTCCGTGCATTTCCGATCCGCGCAGCGCGCGAGTTCCGTTCCGCCAGATCAGCAGAACTGCGCACGCGAAGCACGAAGGCGCCGCGGCTCTCTCACGAATTGGCGGATGCGAGAGCGATCGGCTGCGTTACGCGACGCATGCTGCTCGCGTGAAAGCACCTGGGCGGATTCGCGGCCGATGGAGAGAAAAACCTCCCACCCTCGTTGCACAACGACGGCGACCGCGACGACGAGGATCGCAAATCCCGCTGCGGACCGCAGTTTCGCGCGTGTTCGCGATGCGCCGATCGATGGATTGGAAATTGCTCTCAGTGCACGAACCCCTGGAGGTCGCTTCGCATGTCGTTCTTCGCTCTCGATTCGCGCGCGTCTCGTTCTTCGGCTCCGACGCGTCACGCGACCTCCCGCTTCGCGCGCATCGCACTCGTGCTCGTCTCGACGATCGCTCCTGCGGCATCGCTCTTCGCGGGGTGTGCCTATGACGGCTCGACCGAGACCGAAGTGCAGGAACTGAACGCGAACACGCGCATCGCGTACGACTTCTTCATCTCCAAAGGACTCACGCCGGTTCAGGCCGCGGGCGTCGTCGGCAACTTGATCCAGGAGTCGAACGTCAACCCGATGTCGTCGCAAGCAGGTGGGCCGGGTCGCGGCATTGCTCAATGGTCGGTCGGTGGACGCTGGGATCACGATTCGCGCGACAACGCTGTCTGGTACGCCGGAACGCGGGGGCTCTCGGTGTGGTCGCTCGATCTGCAGCTGCAGTTCGTCTGGTACGAGCTGACGAACTTCTCGTGGCTCGGTCTCTCGCAGCTGCGCGCGGCAACGACCGTGTCCGCCGCGACCATCGCCTTCCAGGACCACTACGAAGGCTGCGGCACGTGTCTGCAGTCACAGCGCATCACGTACTCGCAGCAGGTTTACAACGCCTATTCGGCGTCGACGTGGGGCGCGAGCTTCGTGTCGCAGTCGTTCCCGTATGCCAGCGCGGGCGCCGTCTCGATCCGCGCGGGGAGCACCGCGACGATCTCGCTCACGATGCGAAACAGCGGCACGCACGCGTGGGACTCGCGCACGTGCATCGCGACGACGGGGCCGCGTGACCGCAGCAGCGTGTTCGCCGGATCCGAATGGCGCGGCGCGAACCGTCCTTCGTGCGTGCCCGCCGGGATGACCGTGGCGGCCGGAGCGAATCACACGTTCACGTGGGTCATGCATGCGCCCGCGGCGACCGGTCGATACGATGAGCACTGGGGCATGGTCGAAGAGGGCGTCACGTGGTTCAGCGCCAGCGGACAAGGTGGTCCCGCAGACGACAACCTCGAAGGGATCTTCACGGTCACCGCGGCGCCGGCACCGACCGACGCGGGTGTTGCCGATGCGGGTCGCGCAGACAGCGGCACGAGCAGCGACGCGTCGATGGCCACCGATGCATCAGCGGGCGACGACGCGGCGAACGAGACCGATGCCGCGTCCGACGACGTGACGACGAGTGACGCGAGCGATGCGGGCAACGCCGGTCGCTCCGATGCGGCAAGCGATGGTCGCGATGGCGGCGACGGCGGCATGGGATCGCTGAATGGCGGCTGCAACGCCGCGGGTGGGCGCGGATCGAATCGTTCGGGCGCGGGAGTCATCGCGGCCGGCGCGATTGCACTCGTGCTCGCGCGCCGACGAAGGCAGATCGCGCGATCGTAGCGTTCGGTCGAATGGCGCGAACGTTACGCGCGCACGACAGGCACGACCCGGTTTCGCGCACGCCGCGAATCGAGGGCACGGCCGATCGCAAGCGCGAGTTCGCCGAATGCGCAGTACCCGCCCGCGATGAGTGCGGGTGGATCGGCGGACGACATGCCGAGTCCGGGCACGGTGGTGGCCCAGTGCCACGTCTCCCATCGCACGCCGAGCAGTTCGATCCATGACGTGATGGCAAACGTCGCGATGTACACCGGCGCGTTCTTCTTGGTGAGCAGGTAGTAGACGAAGAACGGCCAGTACATCGCGCCGTGCACGTCGAGATGGCCCGAACGCCGCGCGAGCACGGTGAGCGAAGCGACGCACCACGCGGTGGCGACGACGAGCGTGCCGACCGCGAGTGCGCGCGTCCGACGGATCACCCACGGCTGGCGCGCGAACGAGAGACCGAGCAAGAAGATCAGGCCGTGCCCGGGCGGGACGTACATCGGCACGTTGCCGAAGCGGTAATGGTAGAGCCCCCAGGCTTGCGTGCAGGCGTACTCGACGAGCGTGCTCACGCCTATGCACAGCCACGCATCCCGCCGCTCGCGGGCGTCGAATGCGCGCAGCCACACGACGAAGAAGGCCCACGTGACGACGGCGAGTCCGTACTGCGCGTGGACCGATGCGAACCATGCATCGGCGCGCAAGAGCATCGCGATGTAGATCATCAAGCCGACGTGCAGCGCGTCGGCGCGGACGCGGGTGTTCATGACGAGCGAGCCCAAGGTAGCGCGCCAGCGCGGGTGCGCGTTCGATCAGCATCGGGGCGCGATTCGATTGCGCGATGCACGGCGGTCGGCGAGGATCCCGACCCATGTTCGAACGAGGATTTCGCCGCGCCGCGGCCTACGTATTCGCCGTCAATCAATCCGCCGCCAAGGTCGTGCTCGACCCGATCTACGAAACGGTCGCGTCGACGATGTTGCGTGGTGACATCCCGATCTCGGAGAAGCTTCGCGCCGAGAAGTTCCCCGAGAATCTCTATTTCGAATACCGCGTCCGCGCTCGAAAGCTCGAGTACCACATCGAGGACTGGGACTTCTCGCAAGCGCGCCCCGAACTGCTCACGCCGCGACAGCGTCAGATGATGCACACCGTGGCGCTCGGTGAGACGTCGGGATCCGCGGTCGCCGACGGCTTCTTGCGTTCGTTCCGCGCGCTCCCCGAACTCGCGGCGTTCTTCGGCACGTGGTTCGTCGAAGAGCTGAACCACTTCCTCGGCTACCACCTGTATCTCGAACGCATGAACGAGCGATGGCCCGAGAATCGCGCGCGCGCCGTCGCCGAGACCGACTTCCGTCCGTACGCGGATGATCCGTACGAAGTCGCCG
>CBIHQZ010000098.1:0-11322 GCA_966212315.1 uncultured Myxococcales bacterium | reverse complement strand
CTCCTCGCTGCGTCTTCGACAGCGCTCGCGCAGGCTGCGCCGTTTGCACCTTCGACCGATCGTGGCGCCAATGCATCGAACGGCGCCGACCCGCTCGCATCCGCTTCGCCATCGCCCTCCGCGGCACCTGCTGACAACGCGACGCCGCGACTGTTGCACTTCGTCCCCGCGGAATATCCGGCCGAGGCTCGCGCGCAGAACATCGAAGGCGCGGTGCTTCTCACGCTGACGATCGACGAACACGGTCGTGTCAGCGAAGCAACGGTGAGCGAAGGGCTCGGACACGGGCTCGACGAAGCGGCCCTCGCAGCGGCTCGTCAGTTCGACTTCACCCCGGCGCGACAGAACGGTCAGCCGGTGCGCGCGCGCATTCGTTATCGCTATCGCTTCACGCTTTCGGCCGAAGCTTCGAGTGCACCGCAAGGTCCGGTGGCGATCGTGCGCGGCGTCGTGCGCGACGGGCAGAATCATCCGCTCGCAAACGCAAGCGTCACGCTGCATCGACCCGACGGGCACGAAGCGCAGGCCATCACCGATGCGCGCGGTGCGTTCCGTTTCGAACTCGACATCGCGGGTGTGTTCAGCGTCGAAGTCGGTGCCGAGGGCTATCGCCCGTATCGCAGCGAAGAGCAGGTGTTCGCGCGCGACGACGTGCAGGTGGTCTATCGCCTGGTGCCCGTGCCGGTCGCGGCCTCGAGTGCGGCGCCCGACGACATCGGCGAGAATCCCGCGATCACCGTGCGTGGTACCCGACCGCCTCGCGAGGTCACACGCACGACCATCGAGCGACGCGAGATGATGCGCATCCCGGGCACCGGCGGCGATGCACTGCGTTCGTTGCAGAACCTCCCGGGCATGGCGCGTCCACCATTCACATCGGGCGCACTCATCGTGCGCGGCGCGGCACCGAGCGACACGCAGATCTTCGCCGACGGCACCGAGATCCCGCTGCTCTACCACTTCGGCGGTCTCTCCAGCGTCATCCAGACGGAGATGCTCGATCGCATCGATTTCTATCCGGGCAACTTCAGCGCGCGTTACGGCCGCGCGACGGGTGGCATCGTCGACGTCGGGCTGCGTTCACCGCGGCGCTCGGGCTTTCACCTCGTCGCGAACTTCAACTTCGTCGACTTGAGTCTCTTCGGCGAAGTCGCGATCACACCAAATCTCTCGGTCGCGGTCGGCGTTCGACGCAGCGTCATCGATCTCATCCTCGGCGCGGTCCTTCCGCGCATCGACGGCATCGGCTTCACCGCGCTCCCCGTCTATTACGACTACCAGACGGTGATCGAATACCGCCCCGCGCCGAACCATCGACTGCGCCTCGCGGTCTTCGGCGACGACGACAACCTTTCCATCGTCCTGCGCGATCCGCCCGACAACGCACCGACCCTCGCGGGCGGCTTCTCGTTCGCGACGCGCTTCCACATCGCGCAGCTCTCGTGGGTCGCGGATCTCGCGCCGACGACGCGCATGAGCACGACCTTCTCGGTCGGCTATACGGCGGCGGATCTCTCGGCGAGCGAGATCTTCAAGTTCAAGCTCAGCACCGTTCCCATCGCGTTCCGCTACGAACTGTCCCACACGTTCTCGCCGTTCCTCCGCGCGCACTTCGGCTTCGACATCCAATCGGGCCCCGCCACCGTGTCGTTCACGGGGCTGCGCATCGATCAGAACGCGCCGGTTCAGGACCTCAGCAGCGCGCAGCGCATCGCGTCCGACATCAATTCGTTCTCGTACCGACCCGCGACGTACATCGAAGCCGAGGTCACGCCGGTTCGCGGTTTCCGTCTCGTGCCCGGCCTGCGCGTCGACTACTTCCGCGAACTCAGCGCCGCGATCGTGCAGCCGCGCATGTCGTTCCGCTGGGACCTGGCGCGTAACTTCTCGATCAAGGGCGGCATCGGGTTGTACGCGCAGCCGCCTCAGTTCGCGCAGAGCAGCAACGCGCCGAACTCGTTCTTCCCGGGTGCGACCATCGGCAACCCGCATCTGCTCCCGCAGCGTGCGATGCACTATGGCCTCGGCATCGAACACACCTTCGACTGGATTCCGAACGCGCCGTGGCTCGCGAACGTCTCGCTCAGCGTGCAGGGTTTCTACAAGTCACTCGAAGACCTCGTGGTCTCCACGCCGACGTCCGTGTTGCTGCAGAACCCGCTCGCGCCGCCGTACTCGAACGAAGGCACCGGACGCGTGTTCGGCATGGAACTCTTGCTTCGCTACCGCGCGACCGAGCGGTTCTTCGGCTGGATCGCGTACACCCTCATGCGCTCGACGCGCACCGATCATCCGGGGCAGGACGAGCATCTGTTCCAGTACGATCAAACGCACATTCTCACCGCCATCGCGAGCTACAACATCGGCTGGGGCTGGGAGGTCGGCCTGCGTTTCCGCTACGTGACCGGCAATCTCTACACGCCGATGAATCGCGGAAGCTACAACGCCGACTCGTTCCAGACCGGCTCGACTCCGGGCCCGCAGTTCAGCGCGCGCGTCCCGGACTTCCATCAACTCGACCTGCGCATCGACAAGACCTGGCGGTTCCGCAATCGCGGCGCCTTCGGTCTCTTTCTCGAAGTCTTGAACGTGTACAACAACGCGAATCCCGAAGGCGTGCAGTACAACTACAACTACACCTCGTCACAGAACATCAACGGGATCCCGATCTATCCGAACTTCGGAATCCGGGGTGAGTACTGATGCGCACGATCGTTCTGGCGGCATTGAGTCTCGCCTCGATGGCTGCTTGCCAACCGCGTCTGGAGCAGACCTGGCAGCTCACGAATTTTCGCGTCCTCACGGTAAAAGCCGACCCGCCCGAACCGGCGCGTGGCACCGACACGACCGTCACGCTCGGCTACGCCGACACGATGACGCGGCCGGTGCAGGTGTTCTGGCTCGCGTGCGCGGTATCCATCACGGGCGGCTTCACCGGCGGCGGCGCGGGCAGCGACGCGGGTTCGCCCACACAGGTCCCGGGTTGCGCGCTCGTGACGATGCCGGGCAGTCCGGCGCCCGATTTCAGAACGACGGTCACCGTGCAGATCCCCGAGACGGGCGGCGCGAGGGACGGATCGAACCATGAAGTGATCACGCTCTTCGGCTTCGCGTGCGCGGGTGGAACGATCGGCATCCCCGCGAGCGGGAGCACCGAGCCCACCTGCCGCGGCTCGAACGCGTACGGATGGTCGTTCACGCGCACGGTTCGCATCCACGATCCCGCGAGTGCGGATCCGCCCAACGCGAATCCGCACATCCGCGACGTTCTCTTCGGCATGGAGGGGGCGACGATGCCGCTCACCGACAGCGCGCCGCCGACGATTCCGCTGTGCACCGATCAGACCTCGGAATCTCAGTGCCCCACGTACGTCATCCAGGTCGCGTACGACGACGGCTCGCGCGAGACCTTCCACGCGACGGATCCCAACGACGCCGGCATCGTGATGCGCACCGAACGGATCACCACCGGCTACGTGATCTCCGGCGGCGAACTCGGCGGCGCGTTCCGTACGGACACGGCGGAGAACCCGACGTCCAACATGCAGGTCTCCTTCCGCGCGCCGAACACGGCGGGTGATCTGCACTTGTACGTGTACGCGGCCGATGGTCGCGGCGGCTTCGACCAGACCGACCGTCACATCCGCGTGCAGTAGTCCCTGCGCTCATCCCTTGCTGCGCGGGCCACCGTGCGCAACGATCCGCGCGATGCGCTTCCCCTGGGTAATAGTCGGCAACACCGGCTACGACGTCGAAGAGATCGATCATCCTCGATCGCACGAGATGGATTGCCCGTCGTGCGAGCGACACGTGCGCTTCGTCGAGAAGGAGCTGATCAAGAACCTGCGCGTGTTCGGCGTACCGCTCGTCGGTGTCGAACGCGGGCGGCGCGTGTTCGAGTGCCCGCACTGCAAGGTGTGCGTCGAGCCGCCGGCCGGTGAGTCGGCCGCGGAGGCGAAGCCGGGCAGTGGTGCGGATCCGCAGATCGAAGCGATCGAAGCGCGGCTCCGCAAGGTCGAGGACGAGATCTGGCTGTGGAACTCGCGCGCGAAATCCGCGGCAGACAAAGGCGTACGCGATCTCGAGTTCGAAGCGCTCGAGTGGAAGACCAAGAGCGAGCGCGAAGCAGCTTTGTTGCGCGAGAAGCTCGCGACGTTGCGTTCCGCACCGCCCGCGGCGACGAGCACGACGCGTGATGCGTCGACGACGGGCAAGCAGCCCGCCATCGTGGCGCGACGTGGCGGTGAGATCGTGGATCGCGCGGCCGACGACGAGTTCGCGGCATTGAAGGCGAAGATCGCGAAGCGGCGCGACACGGAATCGAGCGAAGAGACGTCGAGCGATCGAACCGAACCCGGGAGTGCGACGAAGCCGGCCGATACGCTGGTGGTGGATCATCCGCATCTCGAGCCGCCCTCGACGGACGCGGCGATTCCGCCGAGTGCGATCGACAAGAACGATGTCGACGTCGACGGTGACTTCGAAGCGCTCAAGGCGAAGCTCGGTGCGAAGCGTGATGGTGGTGCTTCACCCGCCGACGCGACGCGCGACGCGGAGTATCAGTCGTTGCGTGACGAGATGAAGAACGCGCCCGCGGAACCGGTAACACCGAGCACGCCGATCGCGTCGGATGCGAAGCCCGCGGCGCCGCCCGGTGAGTCGAGTGGTGGGCCTCCTCCGGTGAGTGGCGATGACGACGATGATCCGGTCGCTGCGCTGAAGAAGAAGCTGCGGAGGAAGTAGTCAGGGGCGGGGGAGTACCTCACCCCCGCTGCCGCGCGCCCCTCTCCCTCGACGCCACGACGACGACCGGTGACGCAGGCGTCGTCGAGAGAGAGGGGCTCGAAGAATGCCGAGTGGTCGGAGACCAGTGGATGTGGTGCGTGCGGCGGGTCGGGAGCGAGGATGCGCGGGCGGCTAGGAGTAGCTCGAGGTTCCAGCGCACTTATCGCGCCGTTGGAGGGCATCACGCCCCTCCGGCGCACGCATCACGCCGTTCGCGGAGGCCCAATCACGCCGTTCACGGACGCCCAACCACGCCACCATCGTTCCAGCCCCTCTCTCGACGACGCCTGCGTTAACGCGCCAAAGGTGGCGTCGAGGGAGAGGGGCGCGCGGCAGCGGGGGTGAGGTATCACCTGTCAACGCAACGCATCACAGCTCGCCGCACGCACGCTCGCGCGTTCCGGTACATTGCTCGCCATGGGGCGCGACACAGTCGTTGATCGTTTGCTGCGTAATGCAGAAACACGGGGAAGCATGCCGGCGCTCTACAGCCGGCGCGACGGGCGATGGGTATCCATCGACTGGAAGACATATGCGCAGCGCTGCCGCGAATTCGCGGGGGCGTTGCTCGGTGAAGGATACGAGGCACGCGACGCGGTCGCGATCATCGGAAACAACTCACCCGAGTGGGTGATCGCCGACGTGGGTGCAATGCTCGCGCGCGGCGTGGCGACGGGTATCTATCAGACCAGCACGCCGGAGCAGGCCGCGTACATCGCGCGGCACTGCGAGGCGAAGGTCATCGTTCTCGACGACAAGAAGCAGTGGGCGAAAATCGATGCGCAGCGCGCGTCGCTGCCGCACCTGCGCAAGCTCGTGATGATCCGCGAGGCCGAGAGCGTGAACGACCCGATGGTGGTGTCGTTCGAATCGTTCGTCGCTTCGGGACGCTCGCGACTCGCTGACGTCGATGCGCGATTCCGCGAAGTGCAGGACGACGACCTCGCCACGCTGATCTACACCTCGGGCACCACCGGTCCCCCCAAGGGCGCGATGCTCAGTCATCGCAATCTCGCGGTGACCGCGTCGGATGCGGTGCAGATCGCGGGAACGGGCCACGACGATTGCGTGGTGTCGTACCTGCCGCTCTCGCACATCGCCGAGCAGATGTTCACGATCCACGTCTCGCTCACTGCGGGCTATCCGGTGTGGTTCGCCGAATCGCTCGAAAAGGTGCGCGATGCACTGCTCGCCGCGCGACCGACGGTGTTCATGGGCGTGCCGCGCGTGTGGGAGAAGTTCAAGGCCGCGCTCGAGACCAAACTCGCCGAGGCGACGGGCGCGAAGGGCGCGATCGTGAAGTGGTCGCGCGGGGTCGGGCTGCGATCGAATCGCGAACGCGTCGAACGCGGCGAACCGCGCGGCGTGTTGTCGGTTCAGGATCGCGTCGCCGACAAACTGTTCTTCTCGAAGCTCAAGGCCGGACTCGGACTCGACCGACTGCGTGTCGCGGTGACCGGCGCGGCGCCGATCAGTCGCGAGGTGCTCGAGTTCTTCATGTCGTGCGGAATCATCATCCGCGAGGTGTACGGGCAGACCGAAGGGACGGGCGCGGCGACGTTCAATCAGCCTGGTGCCGGACAGACGAAGATCGGTTCGGTGGGAAAGAAGCTGCCCGGACTCGAGGTGAAGATCGCGCCCGACGGAGAGATCCTGGTGAAGGGTCCGGCCGTATTCCTCGGGTACTTCAAAGAGCCGGAAGCGACGGCGGCGACGGTCATCGACGGGTGGCTGCACTCGGGCGACATCGGCGAGTTCGACAGCGACGGCTTCCTGCGGATCACCGATCGCAAGAAGGACCTGATCATCACGTCGGGCGGCAAGAACGTGGCGCCGCAGAACATCGAGAAGATGCTGCGCGACATCGAAGGCGTGTCGCAGGCGGTGGCGATCGGCGATGCGAGGAAGTATCTCGTCGCGCTCATCACCATCGATTCCGAGCGGTGCAAACCGCTGTGCGCGTCGCGCGGATGGCCGAGCGCTCCGAGCGAACTCGCGCGGCACGCGGAGTTCAACGCGCATATTCGTCGCGAGATCGATCGCGTGAACGCACAGCTCGCGCGCTACGAGTCGATCAAGAAGTTCGTGATCCTCGCGAATGACTTCACCCTCGAGACCGGCGAACTCACCCCGACGCAGAAGGTGAAGCGCAAGGTCGTGTTCGAGCGGTACAGCGCCGACATCGAGTCGATGTACTCCGAGAGCGAGCACGCCGAAGCGGTGTGATCCGCCCCCTCCGAAACGTTTTCGTAAACGTAACCGTAAACGTAAACGGGCCGCGCACCGCCTGTCGCAACCGCGCACCGCCGCCGCTCCGCGAAACACCCCCCCCTCCCTCCAGCAAACCATCCGACCGCGCGCATCCCGCGACCTCGTACCATTCCTCGCGCATGCCTCCCGATGCCTTCATCACCTCGCCGCGCGGCACGCGCATGCCGCGCATCCTCTACGGCACCGCCTGGAAGAAAGAGCGCACCGCGAGCCTCGTCGAGCGCGCGCTGCGGGCCGGATTCCGCGGCGTCGACACGGCCTGCCAGCCGAAGCACTACGACGAAGCGGGCGTCGGCTCCGGCATCGCGAAGGCACTCGCGTCCGGCCTCGATCGGCGCGAGATCTACCTGCAGACCAAGTTCACCTCGCTCGATGGTCAAGACCCGCGACGGATTCCGTACGACGCGAGCGCGCCCCTCGCCGAGCAGATCCGTGAGTCGTGCCGCGCGTCGCTCGCGAACCTTCGAACCGCGTGGATCGATTGTGTCGTGCTGCACTCGCCGTTCGACACGATGATCGAAAACGAGACCGCATGGCGCACGCTGGAGAGTCTCGTCGACGAAGGCGTCGTCCGCGAGATCGGGCTGAGCAACTGTTACGACCCTCGCGAGTTCCGAACGATCTTCGCCGCGGCTCGCGTGAAGCCGTTCGTGTTGCAGAACCGGTTCCACGCGAAGACCGGCTACGACACCGAGATCCGCGCGTTCTGCCGCGCGAACGGCGTGATGTATCAGAGCTTCTGGACGCTCACGGCGAACCCCGGGATTCTCGAAGCCGCAAACGTCCGCGCGCTCGCGTCGCACCATCGCGTCACGCCGGCACAGATCCTGTTCCGTGCGCTCACGCAGATCGGCGTGGTGCCGCTGACCGGCACGACCAGCGACGAGCACATGCGGCAGGACCTCGCGATCTTCGACTTCGAACTGTCGCTGGCGGAAGTAGCGCGCGTGATCGCGCGATAGCCGCGCGGTGGGCGCAAGCTCGGAAACGCGCTACCCCGTCGCAGGAGCATCCGTGATCTCGAGCGGCCTCTCCGCAGTGCCGGCGAGAACGATCTGCCGCGAGGGTTCGCGGAATGCGGCTCCATCGGCAGGCGGCGCCTCGTGCAGTGCGTGCGACACCACGCCGACGACTGCCACAGTGTTTCCCTCTTCGAGCACCGACTCTCGAAACACGAGTTTGCGCGCGAGCACGGCACCGCGCGGCGACTGGCCGTGTTTCTGCAGGAACGCGATGATCTGGCGCGTCGTCTCGCTGCCGAATCCCGACGCGAAGTTCGTCTCGCGATCGAGCGTCAGACGCTGGCGATTATCGACGCGAACGAGGGCGGTGCCCGTGTCGTCGCGAACGCAGAAGTCCGTGACGGCTTCCTCGTCGATCACGGTGCGCCAGTAATTCCCGTCCTTCTCTCGCGCAATCGTTCGATAGCCCACGCACTCGTTCGCGGAAACGGCGCATCGAGGACTCGGTCGCTCGTCACGACGGTCCCGACGATCTTCACCCATGCACCAGGCGCGGCATCGCGAATGTCGACGCGACCGATGGTGCTAGTTCGCGCGTCGCCGCTTCGCGAACGAAACCCGCCCGTGAACAGCGCATAGGCGAGCGCGCCGGCGAGTGTGAGAACGAGCGCTACGGAGAAGGACATCGAAGTTCGACGCGCATGGTGCTGGCGGGTGCTCCGCCGCGCAATCGCCTGCGCCAGGGCCCGACGGAATCGACGTGCTCCTTCCCATCAAACCGTTCGCGCCGTCGGCTCGCGCGGCAACTCGATCGTCACGCGCGCGCCGAACGATGCGCGCGCCGACTCGGCTGTGGCGTCCAGCGACTCACACCGCGCTTCTACGCGTGCCGCCCTTGCGGCTACATTGGCGCGATGTTCGACCCGTCCGGTGTCTCGTCGCCATTGCCCATCTCGTGGTCCATCATCGGTGAGCAGGCGATCTTCGATGGCCGCATGAGCGATGTCGCCAGCGATGGCGCCCGCCTTGCCGGCGACGTCGTTGCCTCCGTGGGCGACGACCTGCGCGTCGACGTGCGCGACGATCTCGGCGCGACGGTGCTGTCAGCGCTGGTGCGGGTCACCGAGGTCGACGGCGACGGCATGGCGGTTTCGTTCCTCGCGGTCGGCATCGACGTCGCGACGCTCGCGGCACTCGCAGACGTGCGTCCGCGCGCTGTGCCGAAAGGGCCTCCGCCCCTGCCCGCAACGCGTCCGGTCGCGCCGCCGCCGCTCCCTCGCACGGCGCCCGCGGCCCGCACCATCGACGCGGACCCGCTCGAGATCGAGCCACTCGCGGTGAACCGCAACGGGATCGTCATCGGCATCGACCTCGGGACCACGAACACCTGCGCAGCGTATGTGGTCGACGGCCGCGCCCGCGTGATCGCGGGACGCACCGGCAAGTTCACGATCCCGTCGATGATCACGTTCGATCCGGACGGCACGTTTCACGTCGGCCAGCGCGCGCTCGATCGTCAGGTGATGTACCCCACCCGCACGGTCTACGGGAGCAAGCGACTCATCGGACGTACGTACACGTCCGCGACGGCGGAGAAGCTGCAGCGTCACTTCGGCTACCCACTCGCCGAGGCCGAAGGGCAGCTGTTCGGCGCGCGCGTCGACGGGCGCGTCATCAGCATGGACACGATCGCCGCGCGCGTGCTCGACGAAGTGCGGCAGTCGGTCGAGCAGCAGGTGGGCAAGGCCGTCGACGCCGCGATCATCACGGTGCCGGCTTACTTCACCGACGTGCAGCGCCACGCCGTTCGACGCGCGGCGGCCCAGGCGAAGCTGCCGGTGTTCCGGATCGTGAACGAGCCCACCGCGGCGGCCGTTGCCTACGGCCACAAGCAGGAGCAACCCGGGCGCATCGCGGTGTGGGACTTCGGCGGCGGCACGTTCGACTTCAGCGTCGTCGAGGTGAGTGCCGGGCGTCTGTCCGTCACCGCGACCGGCGGCGACAATTTTCTCGGCGGACACGACTTCGACGATCTCATCGCCTCGCACCTGCTGTCCGAGTTCCAACGCATCGAGGGCTTCTCGTTCGAGCCGGACCCACAGCAGATCGCGCGACTCAGGGAAGCGGCCGGCGCGGCCAAGCACCACCTCTCGGAAGACGACGAACACGTGGTCGAGATCTTCGATCTGACCACGCAACCGAGGCGCACCCTCCGCGTGCCGATCACGCGCGAGCGCTTCGATGCGATCACCCGACCGCTCGTCGATCGCAGCGTCGCTATCGCCGCCCGCGTCCTCGAGGCCGCGGGTCTCACGGCGGCGGACATCGACGACGTGGTCCTCGTCGGCGGCACCACGCGCGTGCCCGCGGTCGAAGTCGCGGTCGCACTCCTGTTCGGCCGGCGGCCGAGCAAGCGAATCAATCCCGACGAAGCCGTGGCGCTCGGCGCCGCGATGCTCGCCGACGAGATCCGCGCCGGCACCGCGCGAACACTGTTCGACATCCTTCCGATGACGGTGGGTCGCGGCGTCGGTGGCCGCCGCTTCGAGGCGATCGCGAAACGCTACGAGCGCGTGCCGTTCGTGAGTGATCTGGTCCTGGACGCCGACATCCTCGGCAGCGTCTACGTGCCGCTCTTCCAGGGCGAATCGCCCGACGTGACGAAGAACGAGTACCTGTGTTCGATTCTCATCGAAGACCGATCGCTCTGGGACAAGGGGCGTGTCCAGATCCGCGTCGCGTTCGACCAGCACTGCGTCATGACCGTCGAAGCGTTCGACGCGCGCAGCGGGAGACCTTTGCCGGTGAAGCTCGATCGCTCGCGTCCCGTCGAGGAAGTCCTGCGCGAACTCGGCGTGTACGCGGGCCCCGAGACCGAAGAGTGGGCGCTGCCCGAGACCGCGCTCGGCAAGGTCCTCGGCCGCGTGTTCAAGCTCTTCGGGCGGTGAGTGTTCGGAACGGCATCGTGAGATCCGTGAGCACGGGATTCATCGCTGGACCCGGGATGTCATGGCCCTCGGTTGGATAGAACGCGCCTTTATTCTCCGTGGATTCGTCGAATCGATCGTCGTCTCTGCGAAGTCATTTCTCGAAGGTGCCGAGCACCTGTACGCCATCGCGCCTGTCCTCCATGTCGATTTCGTCGATGCGAAATCCCTCGTGAAGAACATCGCTGCGTCGCCCCACATCGAGCGCCTGCATTCGCTCGGATTTCTCCTCAATGACCTCGATGACGACGATGTCGAGGCACTGGCTTCGTCGCATCTCGTCGCGAACGTGCGTCGGCTCGAACTGAACCGTAACC
>CBIHQZ010000097.1:0-11328 GCA_966212315.1 uncultured Myxococcales bacterium | reverse complement strand
GGGGGTGCGACTAGACCGGGTACTCGGTCTGGTCGCGCGGAGTGCTACGAACCGGCGACCGTCATCTCGCTCACGCGGAACGACGGCGATGCGATGCCGGTCTTCATGTCGAGATCGTTCGCGACCGCATCGATGCGCTTCAGGAGCTGATCGAAGTTCAGCGAGATCGTCACCTCGCTGACCGGGAATGCGATCTCGCCGTTCTCGATCCAGTACCCCGACGCGCCGCGCGAGAAATCACCGGTCACGGCGTTGAAGCCGAAACCCATCATGTGCGTCACGTAGAGCCCCTTCTTCGTGCTCTTCACGATGTCGTCGAGCGACTGCGCGCCGGCCTGGAGGGTGAAGTTGCTCGTCCCCGCGCCGGTGCCGGTCAGCCCCGCCGCGCTCGCGGTGCTCTTCATCTTCAGCTTTCGCGCGCTGTACGTATCGAGCAGGAACGTCTTCAGCACGCCCTTCTCGACCACGACATTTCGCCGCGAAGGGAGGCCGTCGCCGTCGAACGGACGCGATCCGGGTCCCGACATGATCAACGGATCGTCGACGATCGTCACGAGCGGGCTCGCCACGTCGGTCTCGAGTCGTTCGCAGAGATAGCTCGATCGCCGATAGACGGAATCACCCACGATGCACCCGGCGAATGCCCCGAGGAGCGATCGGGCCGCGTCCGCCTCGAACACCACCGGCACGTTCGCGGTCGGCACCTTCTTCGCGCCGAGCAGACGCAGCGTGCGCCTCGCGGCTTCGCGACCGACCGCCTCCTCGGACTCCAACTTTTCGAGGAACCGGCGCGCCGACCAGTATCCCGACGTGCGGTTCTTGCCGCCCTCGTCCGCAGCGACCGGGCTCACGCTCACTGACGCGTAGCTGCCTTGGTATCCGCCGCGAAATCCGCCCGACGTAGCGAGCGCGAACGCACTCGACGTGCGCCCGAAGCTGCCACCCTCGGAGTTCGTGATGCGCTTGTCGAAGTTGCGCGCCGCGTCTTCACACGCCCGCGCACGCCGCACGGCTTCAGCCGCGGGAACTGTTCCGCACGCGGGATCGTACAGATTCAGGTCGTCGTACTTCTTCGCGAGTTCCGCCGCGTCCGGAAGCCCCGCGTACGGATCCTCCTGCGCGAGTTCGCAGATCTCGAGCGCATCGGCGACGATTCGCTCGATCCCCTCGCCCGTCAGATCCGACGTACTCGCCGTCGCCGTCTTCTTGCCTTTGGAAACGCGCACCGCCAGCGCACGTGTTCCGGCCTCTTCCACCAGCTCGACTTCGCCGAGGCGCACGCGCACCGAGAGATCTCTCCCCTCGCGCGCCACGACCTTCGCCTCCGTCGCGCCGCCTGCTTGAAGCTTCTTCAGGATGTCTTCGGCGAGCTGCAACAACGCCGCGGTCTGGTCACTCATCGTCACTGCCTCTTCTTCTTCGCTCGGTTGCCGCGCGCCTAGCGGGCCTGCACGTCTGTTCCGCCGACGGTCATTCCGCTGATCTTGATGGTCGGACAGCCGACGCCGACCGGAACGCTCTGTCCGTCTTTCCCGCACGTCCAGATGCCGTCGCTGATCGCAATGTCGTTGCCGAGCATCGTGACCTTGCCGAGCGCGTCGGGGCCGTTGCCGATGAGATTCACGTCCTTGAGCGGCGTCGTGATCCGTCCGTCCTCGATGAGATATGCCTCGGAGAGCGAGAACACGAAGTCGCCCGATGCGATGTCGACCTGCCCGCCGCCGAATCGCTGCGCGAAGATGCCGCGCTTGACGCTCTTCAAGATCTCGCCCGGATCGTGCGGCCCGTTGAGCAGCAGCGTGTTCGTCATGCGTGGCAACGGCACCGATCGGAAGCTCTCGCGGCGTCCGTTGCCGGTCGGATCGACCTTGAAGTGCTTCGCGCTGTGGGTGTCGTGCATGTACCCGCGAAGGATGCCGCCCTCGATCAGCGTGCTCTGCGCCGGCACGTTCCCTTCGTCGTCGACGTTGATCGCGCCGCGGCTGTTGGCGATGTCGGCGTTGTCGACCACGGTGCACAACGACGACGCAACCGGCTTCCCGATCTGCCCCGAGTAATTGCTCACGCCCTTGCGATTGAAGTCCGCTTCGAGTCCGTGCCCGACCGCTTCGTGCAAGAGAATCCCCGAATCGCCCGGGGCGAGAACGACGTCCATCTCGCCGGCTGGCGCTTCCTTCGCATTCAGCATCGCGAGCGCCACGCGCACCGCTTCTTTCGCATGATCCTCGGGACTCTTGCCGGGTCGATCGAAGTACTCGAGCGCGTATCGCCCGCCGCCACCCGACGATCCTGCCTGTCGCTTCCCGTTCTCCTCGGCGATCACTCGCACGCCGAATCGCAACATCGGCTGCGTGTCGCGAACGAGCTTCCCTTCGCTCGTGGCCACCAGCACTTCGCGATAGCTCTCGACCAGCGACGCCTCGACACGCGTGATGCGCGGATCCGCGGCGCGTGCGGCCTTGTCGGCGCGTAGCAACAGCTCACGTTTGATCAGCCCGCTCGTCGTGATGGACGGCGAGTCGATCAGATAACGTTGCGGCACGATCCGCTCGGTCACGTCGATCGCCGGCGCGGGCTTCCCCTCCGCGATCTGCGCCGCGGTCTCGGCCGCGCGGACGAGCGCCTCCCACGACAGATCTTCGGTGTACGCATACCCGGCTGCATCGCCGCGACGCACCCGCACGCCGACACCGAGTGACACGCCTCGCGACGCCGTCTTGATGATTCCTTCGTCGAGCACGAGCGAACCACCGACCGCGAACTCGGCGTAGACGTCCGCGAAGTCTCCGCCCTTCTGCAGCGCGACCTCGAGCAGCTTTCGCGCTCGCTCGCGATCGATTTCGAAAGGCCCTCCCGGCGCGAACGGTGCGCGAAGTCCGGGCGATGCGTGCGACTGCTCTGCTTTCGAAGTGGCCATGCGTGCTGATTCCCTCGGTGGTTGTGCGAGCTGCGCTGAGTCTATGGTCGATCGGACGGTGCGCCGGTAGCCCCCGGCGAGCGCGATCATGCCCGGACGGTGCCGCCCTTCACGCTGGCGCGGACCGAAAGCGCAAGGTGGGTGCGGACCATCGCGAGTGCGAGGTCGAACGCGACCGAGAGCGCAAGGCTCGGATCGAACGACGGCACCGGTCGATTGGCGCCGCGCTCGTGCGCGCGCGAGAGCCGGAAGCCGACCGTGCGCGCGAGAGCAACCAGCTCGTCGGCGCTGCGGAGCGACGTGATGACGAGTTTGTCTTCGCCCGGTGAATGCTTGCGTACGAGATAGCTGCGGGCGTCACGAGCCTTGATCGCGCGCACCCCCTCTTGCGGCGCAGCGAGCAGCGCTTCCATCGACGCGAGCACGCGCCCGGCCTGCCCGACGCGCGGCACGCGGACCTTCACCATGCCGCCGCGCTCGACCGCGCTCTGCCGCATTTCCTTCGCTTCGATGAGCAGCTCGTCGCCACGCTTGCCGTCACGCATCAGCATGATGAAGCGCCGCACGCCGAGGCTCCCGGTGCCCTGCACGCGAAACGCCGCGTCACGCAGTTTGAGTGCCTTCTCGACGGGGATGGGCGTGCTCGCGGTGTACTGCTCGAACAGATCTTCGACCACCGCGCGCTCTTCTTTCGACAGCGCGAGATAGCGTTGATTGATCACGAAGCTGCGAGAGCCCTTCTTGGTGGGACAACGCTCGTCGAGCATCTCGCGCACGGTCCGCGCTTCGGCGCGTTCGACCAGCGCCGTCACCACGCGCGGTTCGGTTTCCGCGAGCGGACGGAGATACGCGACGATGAACGCTTCGGCCGCGCGGATCGCGCTCGCCGTGCCGTAGCCCAGATCGAGCGCGTTGACCGACGCACTCGCAGCGCCGCGAATCACGTCGAGCAGCGGGCTCTGGACGCACGCTTCGTCGAGATCGTTGAAGTCCCATACGAGCTTGCCGTGCCCGATGGCGATGACCCCGATGTTCTCCATGTGCACGTCGCCGACGATCCAGCGACGGTCGCGACCGAGGATCTTCTTCGACGATGGATGCGTGCGAAGCAGGTCGTAGAACAGCCCCGGCGCCCCACGGAAGAAGCCCGATGCGCTCGCGGTGAGTCGCTCCAGCCGGCGTTCGATCACCTCGAGTCGTGCATAGCGACGCCGGCGTTCCAGCATGTCGAAGCGTTGGAGCAGCGATTCGCCCGTCGAGTGGATGGCAGGCATCGATCGCGCCGGTTGTACCCGGGAATCCGCGCGAAGGGCAGCATCGGCGGGTGCGTGGCATTCGTGCCGCCCGTCCCGGCTGCGCGCGGATAGGTTCGCAAGACGCGTTCGGGGGTGGTGACGCTACGAACGGCGATGGCATACTCCGCGACCGAAGAGGGTGCCGTAGACATGGCGATGCACGAACAAGATCGAGCGATGCTGAAGTCTCTGATTGCGGTGGCGTGGGCCGACGGACGGTTCGCCGCCGAGGAGCGCGAGATGCTCGAGGCGTTGATCTCGGCGTTCAATGCGTCGGATCTCGAAGCCGACGAGATGCGAAAGTACGCGACGAGTCCACGCGCGATCGACGATGTGCCGATCACGGATCTCAGCTCGGACGACCGCCGCACGCTGCTGAATCACGCGGTGGTGCTCACGTACATCGACGGACAGCAGTCCGATGCCGAAAAGGATCTGGTGAACAAACTCGCCGATCGACTTCGCATTGGCGAAACCGAGTCGAAACGGATCATCGACGCCGCCGAAGCGCGCGCCAAGCGCCTGCTCGAACTGCTCTGAATCGTTTCCCACCCCCGATTGCTGCCGGTCTCTTTGCGCCCATGATGTTCGCCGTCTAGGCTGACTTCGCGGGATGAGCGATCCGTCCAAGCCCACGTCCACGCCTTCGCCGCCGCGGGTTCGCATCCTCGTGGTCGACGACGACAAGACCATCACGCGCATGCTCGAGGCGATGCTCTCTCGCGCGCTCGATGCGGACATCATCATCGCGAATGCGGCCTTCGGGGTGATGAACACGATCGCCAGCGAGCGGCCGAAAGTCGTGTTGCTCGACGTGATGATGCCGGGTCTCGACGGACGTTCACTCACGGCGCTGATCCGGGCCGATGCCGATCTCGCCACCACCCGCATCGTGTTGTTCTCCGCGATGGACGAGAGCGCGCTCGCGAAGCTGAGCGATGCATGTGGCGCCGACGACTACGTGCCGAAGGGTCTGCGACCGACCGAAGTAGCACGACGCATCGCACGGTGGCTGCACGCCTAGCGCAGTCCGTCACGGAAGGATCTCGTCGACGCGCCTGCACTGCGCGCGCGAGCCGCGATACGATGCGCGGCGCTCGCGAATTCGCGGTGCCGGAGGGTCATGGGTAAGAAAGCTGGTCTCTTCGCGGCGGTCGCCGCGTTGTTCGTCGTCATCGGGCTCGTCGCATGGTTCGCGGTCTCGCGCATGAAGCGACAAGAAGCGACCGGGCTCGCCACCGTTCCGCGCGACAGCCTCGGCGTCGTGAGCATCAACGCCGATCGCATTCGGGCCTACCCGCCTGCCCAGCGGATGCGTCAGTTCGTCCTCTCGCAGCCCGACGTGGCGCGCGAGTGGGGGCCGATCGTGGCGGGTTGCGGGTTCGATCCGATGGATCGCGTCGACACCGTGACCTTCGCGTGGGACCGCACGGCGATGACATCGCACGGGGATCTCGCCGGGATGTCACTGGTCGCCCTCGGACGCGTGAATCCCACCGAGTCGCAGCGCTGCCTCACCGCCGCGTCACGCGCGGGCCGCAGCACGCCGCCGAACGTCGTGCCGCTTGCGCCGATCAATGGCCACCCGGTCATCACGTTCGTCGGTCAAGGAAGCACGATGAGCCCGGACGAGCCCCGGATGGCGATCGTCGCCAACGGCGTGGTGGCGGGCGCTGCGACGGCGGTGCCGCGCACGGTAAGCGTCGTCGATCATCGCGAGCCGGGCGCCGATCGAAACGATCTCCTTCGCGGCGCGCTCGGTGCGCTCACCGGTGAACTGCTGGTCTACGGCGTGCTCGACGTGCCGACGCTGATCCAATCGCTCCCGCCGGAGCTGATGTCGGGTCTGACCTCGGCGAACATTCCGGGCTTCGGTGGCGCGATCGCGCAGCTGCTCACACTGCAGTCGGCGGGCGCCGCGATCATGCGGGTGGGTGACGGTTTGCGCGGCACGTTCGCGGTTTCGTACCGCACGCCGGCCGAAGCGACGCAGGCCGCATCGGTGGCGCAGCAGGGCATCGGGTTGTTGCGTCTCGGGATGATGTCCGAGGTGACGCGCAGCGAGCAGCGCTTCATGCGGCGCATGACGGAGACGCAGCAGTTCGATCCCACCATCACCGCGCAGGTGATGCCGGTGCAGCAGTTCTTCACGTTGCTCAACAGCCTTCCCGATCGCATCCGCGTGCGCGCCGATGGCCAGGTCGTACGTGTCGAAATGGATCTCGCGGCGGCGGATGTGACCGTCGTCGAGTCCGGGGTTCGTGCGTTCGTGGCGTGCGACGCGTCGTTCGATCGCACGCGCAGTCAGCGGTACGGGATCCCGTCGAGTAGCGCGCCGGGCATGATCGAGCCGGCGCCGGTGCCGATGCCGAGTCCGTAGAGCTGCGAGGCAGACCCTTCGCCGCATCGTCACGCGCAGACCCCTTCCCCGCATCTTCACGACGGTTCCAACGCGCCCCTCCCCGAACGACACTCGGCACTGCGGAACCGAGAGTGTCGTCCGAAGAGGGGCATGCATCGAGCGGGCAAGCGAGTCAGGCATGTCCCGGGCTGTTCAGAACCGGTTCAAGCGATGGGGGGAGTCTGCGTCCGCCACTACTGCGCGAAGTTCACCGCGAACACCGCATCGAGATCGAAGCCGGTGGTCGGTGGCGCGGGAGGCACAGTGGCGAGATCGCGAATGCACACGACACGCGCACGCGTGAGGCCGACGGTGGCGAGATCGAATGCATCGCCGCCGGCGTGCACGAGGTCGTCCGGTGCGATGCCGCCGGGCTGCGTGTAGACCGGGTTCCACCCCGCGCACCCCGGAAACGGCGGAGTGGAGCCGCTGGGATCGCACGGGAACGTCACGAAGTTCACGCCGTCGTCGCTGACCGACACTTCGCCGAGTTCGTAGAAGAGCAGCGCGGTCCCACCGACGTAGAACGGATTCTCGAACACGACGAAGTCGGGACCGGGACCGTCCACGATCGCTACGTCATCGAAGCCGACGCAGATGCGTCCGTTGCGGCCGAGCGAAACGACGTCGGTGCTCCCACGCTGATCGCCGGCTCCGACGGGTGGGCCGAGCACGACGCCGGGCATGCGGTCCTGCCCGAACGTCGCATCGGTTCCCGGTTCGAACGACACGACCCGCGTCGCGGCATGACTCGGCGACGACTGCGCGTCGCCTCCGTCACTCGCGCTTGCATCGCCGCCGTTCGCATCGAGCACGGACGAGTCATTCGAAACGGCGTCGAACGTGTCGGGCGCGCCGTCGCCATCCGATGACTGCATCGGACCGCAAGCGGCCACGCACGCGACGGCAAGCGCCATCGCGATGCGCATTGCGCGAGCTGCCTTCACGGCAGGAACTCGAGCGACGTGGTGTTGAGCATGCCCGTGGTGAACGGCATCGACAGGATCGCCGTGCCGGTGCTGCTGAACGCGTGGATCGATCCAGCGTTGTAGTCGCCGCCGATCGACCAGATCGTGCCGTTTTGCGCGCGACGGAGCGAGCCGTAGTTGTAGGTCGCCGACGATGCGATCGGCGTGATCCCGGGGTTCGCACTGATTGCCTCGAACGACACGATGTCGTGCGTTGCGCCGCGATCCACCGTCGCCCACGCACTCGTTCCCGACACCCACGCCGCGCTACTGGGCTTGCCACCGAGCAGCGTCGATTCGATCGTCTGCGTGATCGACAGCGACGTGACGTCGATGACGTCGATGCCACTCACCGGATTGCCGTAGTTGCCGATCTCGGTCACGAGCAGGTGGATGCCCGTGTCCGCGAGCGGCATGTCGCCGGCCGGGTTGCCGTGCGTGAGTTCGATCGCATCGACCGTCGTCGTCGACGGATCGGCATCGACGAGCTGATCGGTCGCGGTGTCGACGACTGCGATGTGGCTGTGCGTCGGCGCCGCGTAGAACGCGTTGCGATCGAGTTGCTGCAGCGCGATGAAGGCACGTCCACCCGCGATCGTGATCGACGCGGCTTCGGGAATACCGTCTGCGTCGGCCAACGCCGCGAGGCTGATCGAACCGGTGATCGCGCCGCTCGACGGATCGACGATGAGCACGTTCGCGCTGTTGTACTGAACGACGTACGCCTTCGTCGCGCTGACGACTGCGATGTCGTACGGGTTCGCCGAGACCGTTCCGCCATCGCCGCCGCTCGGCACCGCGGGGACCGTCAGCGTGCGCAATGCGTTGACGGGATTCGCCGGGTCGAGCGTCACGATGTGCGCGGGATTCGTGTGCCAGAGGTCGTAGGTCTCGCAGCGCGTCGTCGTCGAGCGCAGCCCGTGATCCTGGTCGACCGGCGACGGCCCCGCGTCCTGCATCGGGACGTAGCGCATGTTCGTGCCGTCGATGTTGCCGACCACGTAGCCGCCGAACGACGTGTAGTCGCTGACACCCACGATGACCTGCGTGAAGCGGCAGCCCGCGTCGCCCGCATCGCTCCCGGAATCCGCGACGACTGCATCGACCGCGACATCCGTGCTCGCGTCGGTCACGTCGCTGCCCATCACGACGTCGGTCGGGGTGACGGTGTCGGTCGCATCGGTACCCGTCGTTGCGTCCATCACGTCCGTCGTGACCTGGACGTCGCTCGCATCATTCGGCGCGGTGCCATCCGTGCCGCGATCGGTCGCGATGTCGGCAGCCGCATCGCTCGCGTCGCTGTCGATGATGCCGCGGCCCGTGCACGCCGCGAGTGCGCCGGCAGCGGTCAGCGCGAAAAGGGAAACGCGCGCCGCGCGGAATCGAGTCTTCTCATTCGTGTTCATCGTCATGTCTCCGCGTCGCGACCTTCCCGTGCGACGGAACAGGGCAGCGAACGAAGCGAACGACACGAACCGACGCGCACCGATGCGCCCGGCCCGCATCGCCCGCCGCGATGCGCTGCTCGACTCGACGACAGCCGGTCTCCTGACTCCCGGATCATCCTCGGGCGACGCCTTCCCCGGAGTGATTGCACTCCCAGTGGCTTCGTCGCCTTCGTTCCCGGTCACAGTGGCGGGGGCCGCGCCGGATTCACACCGGCTTCCCTACGCTGGTCGTCTCGTACTTTTTCGAACTACCGCGACGGGTGTCACGGCGCGGCGGACCCTACCGGCGCGTGCGGGGCGCGTCAATCGATGCCACGCAGCGCGACGATTCACGACGAAGCCCGTGCGACACTCGCTCTCCATGACGACGCACCCTCTGGCCGGCAAACCCGCCCCCGCTTCGATCCTCATCGACGTCGAGTCGCTTCGTTCGCAATACCTTCGCGACACGCCCGACCCGAGCGATCCGACACAGCGCGTGGCATTCGGTACCTCGGGGCATCGCGGTTCTGCGCTGCGCCGTGCGTTCAACGAAGCGCACATCCTCGCGATCACCCACGCGGTGTGCGAGTACCGCGCGAGTCAGGGCACGGACGGCCCGCTCTTTCTCGGCATCGATTCGCACGCGCTCTCGGAGCCCGCACAGCGCACCGCGATCGAAGTACTCGCCGCGCACGGCGTCGAGACACGCTATGCGGCGAACGACGGACTCACGCCGACGCCGGTGATCTCGCACGCGATCCTCACGTACAACCGCGACCGCGGCGATCATCGCGCCGATGGCATCGTCATCACGCCGTCGCACAATCCGCCCGAGGACGGCGGGATCAAATACAACCCGCCCCACGGCGGACCGGCCGACACCAACGCGACCGGCTGGATCGAGAAACGGGCAAACGAACTGCTCGCCGAGAAGAACGCGAGCGTGAAGCGCATGCCGTTCGAACGCGCGATCGGGGCGGCGTGCATGAAGGCCTATGACTTCGTCACGCCGTACGTGCGCGACCTCTCGCGCGTCGTCGATCTCGAGGTCGTGAAGAACGCACGGCTGCGTCTCGGCGCCGATCCGCTGGGCGGTTCGAACATCGCGTTCTGGGCGCCGATCGCGGAGATGTACGGGCTCGACATCACGGTGGCGAACAAGCGCGTCGACCCGACGTTCGGCTTCATGCCGGTGGATCACGACGGCAAGATCCGCATGGATTGCTCGTCGCCCTATGCGATGGCGAATCTCGTTCAGCTCAAGGACAAGTTCGACCTCGCGTTCGGCAACGACACCGACTCCGATCGGCACGGCATCGTCACCCGCAGCGCGGGACTGATGAACCCGAATCACTACCTCGCCGTCGCGGTGCAGTACCTCTTCCGCGAGCGCTCCGCGTGGCGCCCCGATGCGGCGGTGGGCAAGACGCTGGTGAGCAGCAGTCTCATCGATCGCGTAGCGGCGGATCTCGGGCGGACGCTGCGCGAAGTGCCGGTCGGGTTCAAATACTTCGTCGAAGGGCTGCTCGATGGCTCGTACGGATTCGGGGGTGAAGAGAGCGCCGGCGCTTCGTTCCTGCGGCGCGACGGGACCGCGTGGTCGACCGACAAGGACGGCATCATCATGGATCTTCTCGCCGCCGAGATTCTCGCGCGCACCGGGCAGGATCCGTCGCAGCACTTCCGCGCGCTCACCGAACGCTTCGGAATGCCGCGCTACACCCGCATCGATGCGCCGGCGACACCCGCGGAGAAGAGCAAGTTGAAGAAGCTCTCTCCCGAAGCGGTTCGCGCCGACACGCTCGCGGGCGAGACGATCACCGCGAGGCTCACGCGCGCGCCCGGCAACAACGCCGAGATCGGCGGACTCAAGGTCACGACGGCGAACGGCTGGTTCGCGGCGCGCCCGTCGGGCACCGAGGACGTCTACAAGATCTATGCAGAGAGCTTCCGCGACGAGGCGCACCTCGCGACGATCGTCGAAGAAGCCAAGGGCATCGTGGCCGACGCGTTGAAGGGCTAACTGGCAGAGACCTCACCCCGGCTGCCGCCTCACCATTGGTCACGAATGTGCGCGCGACGCTCGCCCGACGGATTCCCGGCGGGTGAACCGGGTGAACCCGCGGCAACGACTCCTAAGCTTCGCCTGCGCGAAGCTCGCGGTGACTGCGAGTTGCCTTCGATCTCTTCGGACCAGACCATCGGTGTGTTCGATGCGACATCGCGAGCCTCACGAAGGTGAGGTTTCGGAGGCGTTGCCGTGGCTTCACCCGGATGATTCATTTCGGCCGTCAAACGCTGCGGGGCTGGCGCATGG
>CBIHQZ010000096.1:0-11381 GCA_966212315.1 uncultured Myxococcales bacterium | reverse complement strand
GGTTGTTCCGTAATCGGCCGCACGTGCACGTGACCTCGTTCGATCCGCTCGACACGCCGCGCGTGGCGGAAGCGCGAGGCGAGTCGTGCCAGCGAGAACGCCGCGATCGCGAGACCTGCGTCGCGCGCGATGATGTCGTAGTAGCCGCCCATCAACGCGAGGTTCGCGATGATGCCGAGGAGCCACGCGCCGACGATCCACGCTCCGATGCGCGGCGCCACCGCGACGAGCAGACCTGCGGCGATCTCGATGCCGCCGACGACGCGCATGAGGTCGTGCGCGCCGAGCCCGGTGTGCTGCGACACGAAGTGCGCGACCTGCGGCGAGAGGTACTTGTCCCAGTTCGTCAGGAGGTGGAAGAACTTGTCGAGACCGGCCACCGTCGGCAGCACGACGAAGAGCATGTGCATGAGGCCGTACGCCTGACGTGCCGGCCGCTCGATGCGCGCGTCGCGCAGATCGCGTGTCTCGATCGGATCGACTTCCACCGTTCTCACTTCTCTCACGTGCCTCATGGGACCTCCTCGAGCGCTGCTGCTGCGCTCACCGTCTCGATTGCAACAAACGCCGAGCTGCTACGGCGCAGATGAAGCGCTGGTTGCAACACGGATCGAATTGCGTCCGACGCTGGCGGCCCGGCCCTTCCGTGTGACCACAACCACCACCACCGATTCAACGACACTGCTCTCTCGTCTTCGCTGATCCGCCGGCAACTGCCGCCGTCGCGTCGGCACGCGATCGAGTGCATCGCAATCCGAGTGCCGCGTCGCGGGCCCGCGCAATCGCGCCCACGCTGCACACCAACGCCGTTCGACACGCGCACCGTCTGGACCTTGGAGGTGTTCGTGAAACGCATGCACGGCGCGAGATGCACAGACCGATCGTTCGGCTCCTCCGTCGTACAGCGCATCGGAGGCACACCATCATGCGTCGCGTTCGTTCATCGCTCCTGGGGCTCATCGGTTCGGCAGTTCTTCTCTCGTCGTCGTTCGCGTACGCCGACACCATCTCGGTCGCATCGCGCGCCGATGCGGTCACCGTCTTCACGTCGGCCGTGACGATCCATCGCGTCGCCCGCGTTCGCGTGGGCGAGGGGGATCACACGGTCGTGTTCGCGCCGCTGCCGGTGTCACTCGACGAGGACTCGATCCGCATCGGCGGCTTCGGTCCCGGCGCCACGGCCGACGCGGTGACGGTTCGCAACGGGCTGCGCGGCGAACTCATGCAGGGGCGCTTGATCGAACTGCAGTCGCAGCTCACCGGTCTGCAGCGCGAGTTCTCAGTGCTCACACAGCGAGCGAACGCACTGGCCGTCGCGGAGCGTGGACGCGCGAACGTCGGCAATCAGCTGGCCGAAGTGCGCGCGCGTCTCGCCGATCTCACGACCCGCATCAACGAACAGGCGGCGGCGCTGCAGCAAGCGCGCACGCAAGCCGCGGAGCCGGTGCGGTTCGTATCGGTCGACGTGAGCACGGCGCGCGCGGGCGATCTGGATCTGTCGATCGAGTACATGGTGCCGAACGCCGCGAACTGGCGACCGTCGTACGCCGCGCATCTCGACGAGACGCGCCATCGCGTCGGGCTCGACGTGTTCGCTTCGCTCCAACAGAACACGGGCGAAGACTGGTCGGACGTACGCGTGTCGGTTTCGACGGTGACCCCGGCGAGCGGACTGACGGTGCCGCAACTCGGCGAGGCCGACGTCGCGCTCGATGCGGCGGAAGAAGTCGCGCAACTCGAGGACGTCGACATGTCACTGCGCGTTCGGCGTCGATCGATGATGGCGCCGAGTGCGGCCGGCGCCGGGCGCGCGATGAGTGCGATGGCAGAACCCGCCATGCCGACGCCGATCGAGCCGCCGAACACGCCGATGACGATGCGAGCGGCGGAGACGCACGCGCAGTCGCTCTCGGCGCGCATCGAGATCCCGAACCGCGTGACCATCCGATCGGGGGCCACGCCGCGTCGCGTGCTCGCTGCGCACTTCGAAGTCGATGCCGCGCTCGAGTATCAAGCGGCGCCGAGTCAGTCGACGGCGGTGTATCTCGTCTCGCGCTTCGCGAACCGCGCGCAGTTCCCGCTGCTCGCGGGGCGCGTCGGTCTCTTCGTCGGTGATCAGTACGTCGGCGCGGCGAATCTCACCGACACTCCGATCGACGAGCCGGTGCTTCTCCCGTTCGGCGCGGACGCGGGACTCGCGATCGAACGCACGTTGGCGGCGCGTCGCGTCGACCGTTCGGGTGCGCGCGATCTCACGTCGTTGCGGTATCAGTTCCGGCTCGCGAACCATCGTGATCGGGCCGCGCGCGTCGTGATCTTCGATCGACTCCCGGTGTCGCAGACGCATGGACTCGTCGTGCGTGCCGCGGCGAACGCACGTGCGCCCGAAGCGCATCACGACGGCGACGCACCGGGCATCGTGCGCTGGACGATGGAAGTCGATCCGGGCGCGACGACGCGATGGGACTTCGGCTACACGCTCGATGCGCCCCGCGGACGCACGGTGTCGGGGGAGATGCCGTAGCGAGGGTCGCCAGCCGACGACTACCCGGCAGCTGAAGCTGCGGGCAACGCATCCGAAGCCTCACCTTCGTGAGGCTCGCGATGAGTCACTGAACGATCAGTCTCTCGGTGTCGGACGAAGCTCGCGGTCATCGTCAGCTTCGCGCAGGCGAAGCTGTGGAGGTGTTGCCGCGGGTTCACCCGCCGGGGAACGCTTCGGGGGCAATCCGGGCGGATTCACCACGCGCTTACCGCCCCGGCTCTACCCCACGTCGGTCTTCAAACTGTCGATCGCATGCACCGGCGCCTGATCGCCGCTCATCAACGAAGCGATCGCGCCGTACACGAGTCGATGGCTCTCGACCATGTTCTTCCCGCGGAACGCTTCGCTCTTCACGTGCAGACTGTAGTGCCCGCCACTTCCCGGCGTGACGTTCACCGTCGCACCCGGAATCGCGGTTTGAATTGCCTTCGTGATCGCGTCGATCGTGTTCGCCACGTTGCTCTCCTCGCTGTCCGTTCCGATCACCAGTCGATGATACTCGAGCCCCAGGTGAAGCCGCTGCCGAACGCCACGCACGCGACCTTCATCCCGCGCTTCAATCGCCCTTCCTGCTCCGCCTCTGCGAGCAGCGTGGGGATCGTCGCGGCCGTGGTGTTGCCGTATCGCTCGATGTTGTGAAGCAGCTTCTCCGGCGGGATCTGCAGCTGGTCGGCGATGTACTGGTTCATGCGCAGATTCGCCTGATGGAACGCGAACAGATCGATGTCGCTCGCGCTGATGCCGCATGCCCAGCACGCCTGCATGAGCCCGGTGATCATCTTCTCGACGCCGTGTTTGAACACGAGCTTTCCGTCCATGTGCGCCCACATCATTTCGGGCGTCACCATCCCGACGCCTTCGGCGTTCTGCGGGATGAACGGAAAGCGTCGAACGTCCCAGACCTTCTGGCTGAGCACGTCGGCATATCGCCCGTCGGCGCCGACCCACACGCCGCGCACGCCACGATCTTCTTCGGTCGCGCTGACGATCACCGCGCCCGCGCCGTCACCGAACAGCGCCGAGACCTGACGTCCACGCGTCGAGATGTCGAGCGCATGCGAGTGCGTCTCCGCGCCGACGAGGAGCACGTGCTTCGCAGCGCCCGAACGCACGAGTGCGTTGGCGGTGTTGAGCCCGTAGAGAAAGCCCGAACACTGATTGCGAATGTCCATCGCCGGGACGTGCTTCGGCGGATCGAGCTTGCTGAATCCGAGCTTCGCCTGGAGGTACACGCCGGTGCCCGGAAACGCCTGGTCCGGCGACAACGTGCAGAGCAGCACCATGTCGATGTCCGACAGCTCGAGCCCCGAGCGCTCGATGGCCTGCTTCGACGCTTCGAGTGCGAGATCGCTGGTGCCGACACCGTCGTCGGCGTAGCGCCGCTGCTCGATGCCGGTGCGCTGCACGATCCACTCGTTCGTCGTGTCGACGCCGAAGTCGCGAACGAGGTCGTCGTTGGTCACGACGCGCGGGGGAACGAACATGCCGGTGCCGGAGATGTATGCGTTGGGCAATGGAACCTCGTTGAGGAAGAGGTCCGTAACACATCGGTCCGGGCGGGTGCACGCATCGAAACCGCGTCCGTTGCGGCCCGTCGCGTGCGCAATGCTCAGCTTCGGAGAGGCGCCGCGGCGCGTCGACGGCGACGCGTGATCACACTCGTGATGGCGAGCGAGAACACGACGAATGCGAATCCCGCTTCACGCGAAACGCGCTGCGGAGCGGATCGGCACGCGCACCCGCCGCCGCGGTAATTCACGCTCGATGTCGACGCGTCGATCGAGACGGACGAATCGGCAATGTTCGAATCGGTGCCCGCGGCATCGACGGTCGCGACGTCGGTCGTGGTGACGTCGGCCTCTACATCGGCGACGCCCGCATCCGGCATTGCCGCCGCGGGACGTCCGATCACCCACGCAAAGATGTGTGGCGATTCGACGGCGCGGATGAGGCTGCAACTCGCGACGACCACGGCGTGCTGCGGGCTCGTCACAGGCTCACCGAGGATCGCGGCGATGCGCGGGTGCGTGCACGCGCGGAACGCTGTGATGTCGATCTCCTGCATCTCGCCGACACCGGCGGTGTCACCGATGAACAGTCGCGACACTTGTCCGTCGTCCTGACCTCCCGCCGTCCACCACATGTCCGAAGCGTTCTGCGGGTCGGCGACCGCGTCGAGATCGCGTACCGAATTCGCAACCCTGCCGCAGTTCGAAACCGTGCGCGACGCGAGGTAGTCCGAACACTCGAGCGAGCCGTCGTCGCGCATGAGCAGCGAGTGGACGAACGTGTCCGCGGTGTTGGTGAACGCCGGCTCGGCGAGCAGCGCTGTTGCGGTGTTGATCGCGGGCATCGTGAAACCGCCGAGGCCCATCGGTCCGTGCGACATGGGGAGCGACGCGAAGAAGCCCGATTGAACGCCGTCGAGATACGCCGCGCGCATCGCGACGAACGCCGACCCGGCGGGGTAGCGCATCGTCGAGGTCGGAAGCGCGACCGGCATCAGCGAAGCGCCGTCCAACGCCACCTCGTGACCGGCCACGTGGTTTTGCTGTGCGTCGCGGAGGACGGTGCCGATCGGCAGCACGATCGTGCCGCTCGGACCCGACGTGTCTGCGCGCAACGTGCGCGGCACGGAGATCTCGCGCAGCGCGTAGCCGGGATCGAGATCGACCAGCGACGGCCCGGTCGATGCGCCGAAACGCCCGGCGCGAACCTGCCATGCCGGCGTATCGATTGCGGTCGGACTGCCGATGACCGCGAGCGGCGCACCACCGGCCATCGTCAGTGCGAGTTGCACCGGCAGTGTCGTGTTCACGCCCGGCATCGGTGTCGGCGTAGACGTCGCGATGTCGAGGTCGGCGGACTCGACCGTTGCCCTGGTGCTCACGTGCGAGGCTTCGGGATCGTGGATCCACGCGATGCGAACGCCCCCACCGCGCGTCGCGACGACGCCCGGTTCGTGATCGCCGACCACCGTCGCCGTCCCGCCGATTGCGGCAGTGATGCGGATCGGCGAACCGACTTGGAGTTGGGCATTGGCTTTCGGTGCGACCAGGAGGGCAGCCGACACAATGCCGATCGCAGCGATACGAGAAGAAAGGCGCATGGAGTGAGTCTCCCGGCTCGCGCCTCCCCGACGCAACGTCACAGTGTCGAGCGTGTGGGCATCGGTCCCACATCGGACGTTGACCCGAGGGTCGGCTCACGATGCCATCGTGCGCATGTCGCAATCGCCTACGTCGAACACCGCTCCGAACAAGCCTTCGTCGAACTCACGCAACACCACGCTTCTCGCAGGCGCCGCACTCGCGCTGGTGCTCGGCACCGGCGGGATGTACGCCGTGCGTCGCGCGCATGGCGTCCGCGGGATGCTGGCGTTGATCACGTCGGGAACCGGTGACCTCAACGGCGTTCGCGGCGCGCACGGTCGCCGCACGTACATCTCGATCGGTGCGGTCGCGAACAACAGCGGCACCGGTGGCGACGAACTTCGCACGTCCGCACAGTCGGGCATTCAAGAAGCACTCGATGCCAACGACTCGGTGACGACCGAAGCGCCGACCGCCGCGGCGTCGCGTGGCGCGCGAAACGTGGCGCGTGGTCATGTCTTCGACGCCAACGTCCAGTCGATCCGCGTTGGTGACAACAGCGTGCGCATCGCGGTGTCGGTGGTCGTTTCGAGCTACCCGGGACGCGCGTACGAGTTCGAATCGTCGTCGGCCATCACGATCACCGGCGGCTCGGCAACCAATCCCTCGGCGCGCGCCGACGGGGTTCGCACCGCGATGCGATCCGCCACGCGCAGCGCCCTGCAACAGATCGCCGCCGGCGTGCCCTGACGCTTCCTCCGCGCGGAGAGTAGATTCCGCGCGATGTCCCGCCGCACGCTTCCACTCGCCGACCGAATCGAACGCACCCCCACCGTCGATGCCATTCGCACTCGCCTCGGCGGCCGCGCCGCGTCGCGCGACGGGATCGGTCGACTCGTCTCGCTCGCGCACCAGGGCCGCAACGCGACGGGCGTCGCGCTCTTCGTCGACGACAGCACCATCGACGTGTGGCTCGGTGACAACATCGTGCGGCGTGTCGCGATCGACGACGCGAGCACGTTCGATGGCATCGCGGATCCGGCGATGCACGCAGTCGCCGCCGATGCGCAGCGGTTCGCGCGGATCGCGGAGGGCGCGATCGTTTCGTTCCGCGGCCGCGGCGACGTGCAGGAGACCGGCACGCTCGTGGAGAAGTGCCGCTTCGGCGGGCTCGTCGCGCGCGGTGACGGAAGCATCGTGGGTGTCGGATTTCGCGCGCTCGTCGCGCTGCCGGCGAATTGAAAGGAGACCTCACCCCGGCTGCCGCCTGCCCCTCTCCCTCGACGCCAGCGCGGGCGCACGTACGCAGGCGTCGTCGAGAGAGGGGCTCGAAGGGTGATGCGTGATTGGTGAACTGCGCTCGTAGTGGTGCGGCATGCACGGACCCTCGGGCATCCGAAGCGAGCACTGCGACGCGGGGCGATGCGCGTTCCGGGGCAAACGCGGCACTGCGATCAACGCTTCGGCGCTCGTACCCCCTCGTCTCCGGCACTCGAGTCGCGCCGCCATCGTTCCAGCCCCTCTCTCGACGATGCCTGCGTCCGCGCGGAAGCGGCGGCATCGAGGGAGAGGGGCGCGCGGCAGCGGGGGTGAGGTCACGTCGCAACTGGAGTGCGGTCACGCATCCGCAATCGCGCGAGACATCTCTTGAGTCCACGCGCGGCCCGGGCATCATTCGCGGCGCACATGAGAGCCGCACATTCCGCATCGTTCATCGTTCTCGCAACGAGCCTCGCCGCATGTGGCGGGGCATCGCATCACGACGAAACCAACGTCACGACCGCGGGCAGCGAGACCACTGCGGCCGCGAGTTCGTCGCCACCGCCGCCCGCGAGTCCCGCCCCCGAGCCCGGCGCGATCCCGTATTCGGCAACGCCTTCGATCGACGCAGCCGAGCCGGGTCCCGTGCACGGTCGGTTGAATCACGTCGAAGTCGAGATGACGTCGGTGCAGATCAGCCGTGCCGGCGACGCGTGGGCCGTGCGTCTCTCGCAAGAACCGCCCACCGGGCAGCCCGATCGCACGCACGGATACAACGAAGTCACGATCCCGCTGCTCCAGGCGCCGACGCAGGGCGGGCACTTCGCGAGCACCGAAGCCGTGCAGCCGATCCTTGCGCAGTACGGCGATCCCGAACGCCAGGCGGTCAACTGGCAAGCGGCGCGCGCGGGCTACGCGATCGAGTTCACATCGTTCCGCGTGCGTGGTCGATACACCGCGCGTGGTGCAGAACGCCGCGTCGGCACGGCGTCGGGACGTATCGTGGTGCTGCTGCATGACAGCGGGCTGTCATCGTGGCCGGCGCCGGATGCATGGCTCGCCGGAACGTTCACCGACGCCCCGGTGATCTTCATGCCCGCGCAGTAGCGGGCTACTTCACGGTGCTGCGAAGGACGGTCAACCGATCCTGGACGCGACGGGCTAGCGACTGATGGTCCTCGCGGCGCAGCACGGAGCCGGCGGCGAACAACGCGAACGCCACGTAGTCGTGGAGCGCCTGCTGGATCACACGCACCGGATCGTCGGTGTGGAGCCGCGAGAGATTCGCGACCAGCACACGCGGATCGAACGATCCGTCATCGAGTGGGCCGGCGTTGGCGAAGAGCACATCGAATGCGCCACCGCCCTGAAGGAACATCGAGAGCGTCGCACGCGCTTCGTCGCCGACGCCGCTGGCATCGACGGTGCGATGCACGTCGCGAAGGACTTCGTTGAACCCTTCGACGTGCGAGAGCAGCGCATCTTTCGCGGTCGGCGGTTTGCGAATCTGCGCGGCGCCCATCTGCATGAGCGAGAAGACCGCCTTCGTCGTCTCGAACTCGCCGAGACCGGTCTCGCGGGCGATCTCTTCAACGGTGCGAATGCCGTCCATCGCGGCCATCACGCGTGCGCAATTGCGCTCGTTCCCAGGTTCTTTGCCAGGGACCGCCATGACGACCATGTTCGAGTCCGGGATCTTCTCGCGGAAGTACGACCACTCGTCGATGCGCTGAACGCCTTCCATCAAGAGACCCGGCGCGGGGAGATTCACCCGAACCGGGATCTCCGCCACGTCGATGCCGCGCGCGAAGATGAACGTGCCCTTCGCCATCGCGAGCGTCGCGTAGAAGATCTCCTCGACCTGCTTCTGCAGCATTGCGAAGAGGTCGTTCGGCTTGAGCCAGCCCTTCTGCACGACGATGTCACCGAGCCGGCGGGCCGGGCCCATCATCTTGAGCGCGTCGTCGAACTGCTGCCGGGTGATCGCGCCGTACTTGTAGAGAACCTCGCCCAGTCGTTCGGCCGGGAAGTTCGAGGTCGCGAGGATCACGGTGCCGGTGTCGAACAGGATCGAGCGGCGCGTGTCGTTCTCGACGACCAGCAACTCACCGGTCCAGTTCGCCGACGCGACGAACTGGATGATCTCGAGAAGGGTGCCCCGCTCGACGATCTCGCCCGAGAGCAGGACGCGCGAGCCCGAGTGCATGCTCGAGACGCGACGCAGGAGAATGAGGTCGGGCGGCGACGGAAGAATCGCGTATTCGCCGTTGCGCGATTGCAAACGCGACTGCGCATCCGCCCCTCGAACGGTGAGGGTTCCATCGGGATCGACGAATACGTCGCCCTGCTCACGTGCCACGTTGCCACCATACTACCCAACGCCTCGATCCGGCGAAAGAACGACAAGCGCCCCGTTCGCGGTGTCGAAACTTGTGAACCGCTGCGATAGAGTCCGCGCCGCGACCGCGCGACCTCGGCGCGTACCGGTTCGAGACACTCGCCGTGTTCTCCCGCGTGGCGCGCAGGCATCATGAATCCAGGCCTCCCGGTCCCGCAGCGCGCGCTCTACTCCGACCACTCGATGGTCGCGTTTCTCGGCTCGCTCGTGCAGGGGCGTCGTGTCGGAATCGTCGGTCCATCCTCGGGTGACGTCGCGAAACGCGCGAGAGCACTCGGTGCGAGCACGGTCATCGCGTTCGGCGGCACCGGCGACGGGGTCGCGGTGCGTCCGCTCAACAAGGGCGCGATCGACGCGTTCCAGGGCCGGCTCGATGTGCTCGTCGTGCTCGACGCCGCGTCGGTGCCGCTCGAGCAGGTGCTCGACGAAGCGCGCAAGACGCTCGGGAGCGACGGCGTCATCGTCGTCGGTTCGCGACCGCCCGGTGCGCGCGCGCCGCTCGAAGCAACCCGCGCCGGGAGCGGTCCCGACTACCACGCGCTCGAACGCAGCCTCGCCGAGCGTTTCGCGAACGTGGCGATGGTCGGTCGCGGTTCGTTCGTCGGGTACTTGTACGCGCGGGTCGAGAACGACGGTGATCCTGCGGTCACGCTCGACACGCGACTCGTGCCTGACGACGCGGTGTCGGCCGAAGCGTTCATTGCCGTCGCGAGTGATCGTCCGATCGAGATCGATCCGCTCGCGCTCATCGAGATTCCGAGCGCCGAGGTGATCCAGTCCGCGCCGGCGGTCGACACGAGCGCGCACGAAGCCGAACTCGCGAAGCGCGAAGCGAAGATCAAAGACCTCGAGAAGACCGGCGCCGATCGCTGGGTGCAGGTCCAGAAGCTCGAGAACGAACTGAAGTCGCTCGACGAAGAAGCCCGCAAGGCGCGCGAGCGTGCGGTGCGCCTCGCGAAGGAACTCGACGACGAGCAGCGTCGCCGACAGCGGACCGAAATCGAAGGGCAGATGCAGCGCCGCGCGTCGGAGATGCCGACCGCGTCGGTCGAAGAGCTGCGTGCGGCTCGCGAGCGAACCGCGCAACTCGAGACCGAACTCGCAGGTGCGAAGCAGGCCACTGTCGCGGCAGAGCGGCGCATCGCGGATCTCGATCGCGAGCTCGACGAGGCGCAGCAGAACGAAGGCGAACTGCGCAAGCAGATCGACGCGGAAGAGCAGAAACGCGCGAAGGCACCGACCCACGCGGCGGCCGATGATCACGGCGCGGAGTACACGCGGCTCGAGAACGAACTGCGGGCGCGTGCGCAGCAGGTCACGGTGCTCGAACAGCGCGTGAGTGCGGGCGATGCAGCGGTGCGGGAGTTGTCGTTCTCGCTCGAGTCGTTGCAGGCGCGAGATCTGGGCGCGGAACTGCAGACCGCGCGCGAGCGCATCGCGGAACTCGGCGCGCTGAACGCGGGGCTCGCGGGCGAGACGCACGCGATCATCGAGCAGAACGACGTACTGGTAGAGCGCGTGGCGCAACTCGAAGCCGAGTTGAGCACCAAGTCTTCGATCGCAGTGTCCGTCGAAGACGCTGCGGCGCAGCGCGAGCAGGCGGATCGTCTGGCGATGGCGGAACTGCGGCTGCGCGAGCAGACCGACGCGGTCCGCGCCGCGGAAGAACGAGCGGCTGTCGCCGAACGACGGTCGGAAGAAGGCTTCACGGCGTTGCAGCGTGCTTCGCAACAGCATGACGCCGAAAGCGCGCGCGCGGCGGATCTCTTGCGTCAGCTGACCGACACGCGCAACGAGCTGTCGACGCAGTACGCGATGGTCGTGTCGATGGAAGACCGGCTGCAGCAGGTCTCGCTCGAACTCGAAGGCGCGCGCGCCGGGTACACGCGGCGGGTTCGCGAACTCGAACGCGAGATCGAGCAGTTGCTGCAAGCGCTCGAAGTGGTCGGTGCGCACTCGTCGGACGAAGACGAGAAGGTCGACACGCTCATTCGCGAACTCGACGTGATGCGCGCCGAGCGAACCGGCGTGCAGTTGCGTCTGCGCGATGCGGAAGCGTCGATCGCGGCGCGCGCCAACATGCCTT
>CBIHQZ010000095.1:0-11417 GCA_966212315.1 uncultured Myxococcales bacterium | reverse complement strand
TGCCCTCGAACACCACTCGCCCGCCGTCGTGCCCAGCGCCCGGCCCGAGATCGATGATCCAATCGGCATGCGCCATCACCGCGAGATGATGCTCGATCACGATCACCGACTTCCCTGCGTCGACCAGTCGGTCCAGCAGCGCGAGCAACTGTTGGAGGTCCGCCAGGTGAAGGCCGGTCGTCGGCTCGTCGAGAACGTACACGCCGCCCTCTTCACCCATCTGGGTCGCGAGCTTGAGTCGTTGACGTTCACCACCGGACAGCGTCGTGAGCGGCTGCCCGAGTCGCAGGTAGCCGAGTCCCACATCCGACATGCGCTGCAGGATCGCCTTCGCTGCGGGCGTGCTCGCCGCACCGGTGCCGAAGAAGCCCGACGCCGTGTCGACCGGCATGTCGAGCACCTCCGCGATGTTCTTCCCACCAAGTCGGTATTCCAGCACCGATGCCTGGAAGCGCTTCCCTTCGCAGTCCTCGCAGACAGACGTCACGCCCGCCATCATCGCGAGGTCCGTGTAGATCACACCGGCGCCGTCGCAGGTCTGACACGCGCCCTCGGAGTTCGCGCTGAAGAGCGCCGGCTTCACGCCATTCGCCTTCGCGAATGCCTTGCGAATCGGTTCGAGCAGATCGGTGTACGTCGCCGGGTTGCTTCGTCGCGAGCCGCGAATGGGTGTCTGGTCGATCGTCACCACGCCCTCGCGATTGCTGACAGAGCCGTGGATCAGCGAACTCTTTCCCGACCCTGCCACGCCCGTCACGACGACCAGCACACCGAGCGGGATGTCGACGTTCACGTTCTTCAAGTTGTGCGTGCGTGCGCCGCGAATCTGCATCACGCCCGATGGCTTTCGCACCGACGGCCTGAGCGACGCGCGATCGCTGAGATGACGTCCGGTGAGCGTGCCGCTCGCGCGAAGACCTTCGACCGTTCCCTCGAAGACGATCTCGCCGCCGGCAGTCCCCGCACCAGGCCCGAGATCCACGACGTGATCGGCGATCGCGATCGTCTCGGGTTTGTGCTCGACGACCAGCACGGTGTTGCCCTTGTCGCGCAGACGCAGCAGCAGTTCGTTCATTCGCTGGATGTCGTGCGGATGCAGGCCGATCGTCGGCTCGTCGAACACGTAGGTCACATCGGTGAGCGATGATCCGAGATGGCGGATCATCTTCGTGCGCTGCGCTTCGCCGCCCGAGAGCGTGCCCGACGGACGGTCGAGAGAGAGATAGCCGAGACCGATCTCCACGAACGAATCGAGCGTGTGCTGCAATGCGCCGAGCAGTGGCGCCACCGATGGTTCCTTCAACCCGCGCAGCCACGTCGCGAGGTCGCTGATCTGCATCGAGCACGCGTCGGCGATGCTGATCCCTTTGATCTTCGACGAACGCGCGGCCTCGCTGAGCCTCGTGCCTTTGCAGTCCGGACAGGTGGCGAACGTGACCGCCCGCTCCACGAACGCGCGGATGTGCGGCTGCAACGACTCGACGTCCTTCGACAGCATCGATTTCTGGATGCGCAGGACGAGCCCCTCGTAGGTGAGGTTCACGCCGCGGACCTTCACGCGCGTCGCCTCCTTGTAGAGAAAGTCCTGCCGTTCTTTCTTGCTGTACTTGCGAATCGGCTTGTCGGCGTCGAGAAAGCCCGAGCCCGCGAAGATGCGTCCGTACCAGCCGTCCATCGAATAGCCGGGGACGGTGATCGCGCCTTCGTTGAGTGATTTGTTCTCGTCGTAGAGCTGCGAGAGGTCGATGTCGGAGACCGAACCCATGCCTTCGCAGCGCGGGCACATCCCGCCGGTGCGAGTGAACACGCGCTTCTCGGTCTTGGCACCCGAGGCCTTGTCGACCGTGATCGCGCCGGCGCCGCGGACCGAGGGGACGTTGAACGCGAAGGCGTTGGACGATCCGATGTGCGGTTTGCCGAGGCGGCTGAACAGCACGCGCAACATCGCGTTGGCGTCGGTCGCCGTGCCGACAGTCGAGCGCGGATTCCCGCCCATTCGCTCCTGGTCGACGATGATCGCGGTGGTGAGTCCTTCGAGCACGTCGACTTCGGGCCGCGCCAGCGTCGGCATGAATCCCTGCACGAACGCGCTGTAGGTCTCGTTGATCAGTCGCTGCGACTCGGCGGCGATGGTGCCGAACACGAGCGACGACTTGCCTGATCCGGAGACGCCGGTGAACACCGTGAGCCTCCGCTTCGGGATCTCGATGCTGACGTCCTTGAGGTTGTTCTCGCGTGCGCCCTGAACGCGAATGACGTCGTGATCGGCCGAGGAGTTCTTCCGAGATGAGCCCATGTCGCGCTCATGTCGTCGAGCCGTGCCGCGCTGTCAAGCGAGCGAGTTTCAACTCCCGTACGTCACCGTGACTTCGAACGTGAGTTTCCCGTCGACCACGTCGCTCCGCGTGATACGCGCAACCGGCTCGCGCGCGCCGTTCTGTTCGAGAACCCACAGCATCGCCGTCGGCATGTGGTGCGACAGGTTGCTCCGGAATGCCTCGCCACCGTCTCGGTAACGGACCACGGCGCGACCGCGCACGTTCTCGACGATCTCTACGCGACCCTGGTTGTACGCGCGGTTGAAGATCTGCATCGCGCGATCCACCGCGGTCGTCGTGCCCACGAGGCTCAGCAGCACCTTGTAGACCGTCTTCACGACGATGGACCCACCGGCTTCGCGCATGTTGCGCATGTCGAACGTGGTCTCCGAGTCGCCACGGCGCGACGCTTCGGCGCGCATTGCATCGAGGAAGCGGTCCCACGTGGCGATCGGATACCAGGCGCCCGGGAGGATCAGCCCGTCGACGATCGCGCGGTCCTCGTCACTCAGCGTTGCGAGCGCACGCTGGTACGCGTCGCTGCCGTACGCGGTGCGAGTCCAGTTGCGCGCGTCCTTCATGAAAGCGCCGCGGATCATGGCGCCGTGTTCTGGGGACTCGTTCGTCATGGTGTGCGACGACGATGGAACCATGACCGCGCGCGGCCGAGAAGCGCGGCGCGGGCGCGACGACGCGTACGCGATCGAGCGCCACGGCGAGCTGCAGCGAGATGTGGTTTACGAGGCGGAAGTGATTGCGCGCAAGCCGATGCTCACGCGCAATCTCGAGGGCGGGAGGTCAGTTCGCGACGATGTAGTAGTTGAAGCGCTGGCCCGTGTAGACCTGCGGCGACGGGAACGTCGTCGGGAGCCCGGCGCCGTACGGGAACGAGATGTAGTCGACCTCTTCGCTGGTGTTGCTGTCGAAGCCGACCGACGCGCTCGTTTCGTAGACCACCATGAACCAGTAGTTCCCCGCGGGAAGCGCCACTGGCGTCACGGCGATCTCCTGTCGGCCTGCGACGAGTGTTCCCGACACCTGTGCGACGAGCACGCCCGGGTGTCCGGCGCCGTTCTCGGTGTAGAGCGCCATCTGGTAGCGTGGCCCTGCGGCCTTCGCGATGATCGCGAGCGCGCGGAGCGTGCGTGCGACCGGCACATTGATGCGGCTGCCGAGGAGGTAGTTCGGCGAGTGGCCGCTCGGCGCGGAGAACTCGACGTCGTAGCCGTAGTGCACGGCCGCTGTGCATGCGCCGCTGCTGCAGAATTGCCCCGAAGGACAGACGACGCCGCACGCGCCGCAGTTGTTCGCGTTGGACCGCGTGTCGACCTCGCAGCCGTTGGCCGCGTTGTTGTCGCAGTTCGCGAACCCGGAGCTGCACGCGAAGCTGCACGCGCTCGCGGCGCAGACGGCGGCCGCGTTCGCGCGCGCCGGGCACACGTTGTTGCACGCGCCGCAGTTCGACGGGTCGAACGTGAGGGACGTGCAGGCGTTGTTGCACGCCGTCAGCCCCGAGCCGCACGACGTGGTGCACGCGCCGTTCGAGCAGACCTGGCCGGCGCCGCATGCATTGCCGCACGCGCCGCAGTTGTTGCGATCGCTCAGCGTGCTCACTTCGCAGCCGTTCGATGCGTTGTTGTCGCAGTTCGCGAAGCCCGCGTTGCACGTGCCGATCGCGCATCCGGTCACGGCGCAAGTCGCGCCGGCGTTCGCGAACGAGCATGCGACGCCGCAGCCGCGGCAGTTCGCGACGGTGTTCAGTGCGGCTTCGCAGCCGTTGGCCGAGTTGCCGTCGCAGTTGCCGAAGCCCGCCGCGCACGTGATGCCGCAGGTCGCGACCGAGCAGTAGGGCGTAGCGTTCGGGCCCGAGGGACACACCGTGCCGCAGGCGCCACAGGACGACGGATCCGTCTGCAGATTGCGGCAGGTGTTCGAGCAGTTCGTCAGACCGGTCATGCACGTCGCGACGCACGCGCCGTTCGAGCAGACCTGTCCGTTGCCGCACACCGTGCCGCAGCCGCCGCAGTTGTTACGGTCGTTCTGCGTGTTCACTTCGCAACCGTTCGCCGCGTTGCCGTCACAGCTCGCGTAGCCGGCATTGCACGCACCGAACGCGCAGCCGCTGGCTCCGCACGTGCCGCTTGCGTTCGCGAACGAGCAGACGACGCCGCAGCCGTGGCAGTTCGTCGCCGTGTTGAGCGCTGTCTCGCAACCGTTCGAGGCGGTGCCGTCGCAGTTGCCGAAGCCGGCGCTGCACGTGATGCCGCAGGTTCCCGCGGAGCAGATCGACGCGCCGTTCGGACCGCTCGGGCACTGGGTGGCGCAGTCGCCGCACGCGCTCGGATCGGTCTGGAGGTTGCGACAGCTGTTCGAGCAGTTCGTGAGACCCGTCATGCACGTCGCGGTGCACGCGCCGCTCGAGCACACCTGACCGGCCGCGCACGCGTTGCCACACGCGCCGCAGTTGTTGCGATCACCGAGCGTGTTCGCTTCGCAGCCGTTGGCCGCGTTGTTGTCACAGTCCGCGAAGCCGGCATTGCACGCGCCGAATGCGCAGCCCGTCGCGCCGCAGGTCGCGCTCGCGTTGGCGTACGAGCACGCGATGCCGCAGCCGCCGCAGTTCGAGATCGAGTCGAGCGCGGTTTCGCAACCGGTCGTCGCATTGCCGTCGCAGTTGCCGAAGCCCGTCGCGCACACGATGCTGCACGAGCCGGCGCCGCACAGCGGGCTCGCGTGGGGACCGCTCGGGCACTGCGTGGCGCAATCGCCGCACGCGCTCGGATCGGTCTGCACGTTGCGACAGCTGTTCGAGCAGTTCGTGAGACCGGTCATGCACGTCGCCGCACACGCACCGTTCGAACACACCTGTCCGGCCGCACACGCGTTGCCGCATGCGCCGCAGTTGGCGAGGTCGGACTGCGTGTTCACTTCGCAGCCGTTGACCGTGGTTCCGTCGCAATCCGCGTGTCCCGCGCTGCACGCTCCGAACGCGCATCCGTTTGCGCCGCACGTTGCGCTCGCATTGGCGAACGAGCAGGCCACGCCGCAGCCGCCGCAATTCGCGGTGGTGTCGAGCGCGGTTTCGCAACCGTTGGTCGCATCGCCGTCGCAGTTGCCGAGACCGGCCGCGCAGCGAACGCCGCATGCGCCCGACGCACAGAACGCGGTCGCGCCCGCACCGGCCGCGCAGACGGTGTTGCACGCGCCGCACGCGCTCGGGTCGGTCGTGAGGTCGTGACAGGCGCCATTGCACTCGGTGAGACCCGGCGTGCACGACGTGGCGCACGCGCCATTCGAACAAACCTGTCCCGCGCCGCACGCGTTGCCGCATGCGCCGCAGTTCGCGCGGTCCGAATCGGTGCGCGCTTCGCATCCGTTGGCCGCGTTGCTGTCACAGTCCGCATAGCCCGCGTTGCACGCGCCGAACGCGCAACCGGTCGCGCCACAAGTGGCAGACGCGTTCGCGAACGAGCACGTGATCCCGCATCCGCCGCAGTTCGTCACCGAGTCGAGCGTCGTCTCGCAACCATTGGTCGCGGTAGCGTCGCAATCGCCGAAGCCCGTTGCGCAGCGCACGCCGCACTGGCCGGCGGCGCAGACCGCCGACGAATTCGGGCCCGAGGCGCATTGATTCGCACAAGCGCCACACGCGGTCGGGTCGTTCTGAATGCTTCGACACGATCCGTTGCAGTCGACGAGCCCCGCGCCGCACGAATTCGCGCACACGCCGGCGGAGCAGACCTGTCCCGCGCCGCACGCGGTCTCGCACGCGCCGCAGTGCATGACGTCTGCACTCAAGGTCACGCATTGCGCGCCGCAGGCCTGCTGGCCGGCGGGACAGTTCAAGACGCACACGCCCGCGACGCACGCTTCGGTGCTCCCGCAGGCATGGCCGCAGCTGCCGCAGTTGAGTGCGTTCGTTCGCACGTCGGTGCAGGCGTCACCGCACAGCGTTTCGGTCGCGCTGCAAGTCGTTGCGTCGATGCCAGTGTCGATGCCTGTATCGACCGGTCGATTGTCGACGGCGACGTCCGACGCGTCGGCGCCGGGGGTGATCGAGCCCGTACAGCTCGCGGTCAGCGCTGCGAGGGCGACGAGCGCTGTGGTCCATCGGTTTCGTAGATTCATCGTGTCTCTTGCTCCCGCGAGCGGGCGCTTTCGTTGAAAGATGGAAAGACGGCGGAGGCTGCCGTTCCAGACTCGCCAGCGTATGTCATCCTGGCCGCGCACAGCAGAAAGTTTGGAAGGAACTCGACCGACCCCCACGCCCCTGGGCGCTCGAGGCGTCGATTGCGTCGTTCGACCGACAAACACGCTGTATTTTCAGCCTCGGTCAACCCGGGCACGATCGGCGAAACATGGCCGAAGATCGCGCAATCATGGAATCCGTACGAATTGTCGTGCCCGGCATCGCGGTGTTTCGCTAAGAGTCTGGCATGCACCCACCCGCCCCTCGGGCGAGCATCGCCGTGCGAACGACACCGATCTCGCTGCGCGTCGTCGAGACGATCTTCATCGGGCGGGTCACAGCGCCACTCGTCACGCGAGCGTTCGACGACTTGGAGGCGTATCCGGGCGCGAAGGTTTGGATCGTCGATCTTCTCGGGGCTGACGGATACGACGCCGGCGCGATTCCCACGGCGACCGAGCGCGTGAAGCGCGCGCGCGAGGCAGGGCTCGAGAAGCTCATCACGGTGATCCAGTCGGCGGCGCTTCGGATGGCCGCGTCGGTTGTCGGGATGGCGACCGGGTTCAAGATCGTCATCGCCTCGACGCGTGAAGAGGCGTCGCGTCTGGCCGAGTGATGGCGCACTGGATCGTCGCGACTCGAAGTGCCTGATCGCGGCGTGCGCATGACAGTGTGCTGTCAATGCGCGTCGACGCGTCGGCGACTCCGCGAAAGCGACAACGCGCAACGCCGTGAACATGCCGGCCGCGACGAACGTCTTGCCGCGACGATTGTGCGATGCGACGTTTCGAGCCGTGATGCCCGACGAAAACGTTCTGGATCGAGTGACCGGTGGCCGAGTGATCGCGTTCTCCGATGAAGGTTTCGCACCCGCGGCGAACCTGCTCGCGACGCGTGAACCCGAGTTCCGCTTCGGAGTGTTCATCCCCGGCAAGGGGCAGGAGTTCGACTCGTGGGAGACACGCCGGCACCACCCCGACCCGCCCGACTGGGTCGTGCTGGAACTCGGGCGGCCCGGTCCGATCGCAACGGTCGACGTCGATACGCACTGGCACGACGGCAATCACGCCGAGCGTGGCGCGTTGTACGCGTTGCGTGGCGCACCGGGCGAGGATCCTGCGCGCGACGATCCACGCTGGGTCGAAATCCTCGCGCCGCGCGCGCTCGACGGCCATGCGCACAACGTGTTTCGCACGCCGGCCGGCACGCGCGAAGCGTGGACGCACGTGCGCATCGACATGCATCCGGACGGCGGGATCGCACGGCTTCGGTGCTACGACGGTCGGGCGCCGGCTGCGGTCGATCCGGGTGACGCGGACGCGCGGCACGTCCGTCACGCAGCGGAGATCCCGCGTGGCAAGGACACCGAGCACCGTTCACCAGACGCGGCATCGATCGCTGCGCGATGGCAGAGCGTCGCATCGGGAAGTGCCGTGGACCTCGCGTGCGAGGCGTTCGGGGGACGTGTGGTCGCAACGAGCAACAATCGCTACGGGCACAGTCAAAAGCTGATCGCAGAGTCCGCGCCGACGAGCATGGGCGACGGGTGGGAGACGAGCCGCAGTCGCGGGCCCGGGCATTGTGACTTCGTCGTCGTTGCACTCGGGCGCAGCGGCGTGATCGATCACATCGAGGTCGACTTCACCTACTTCGTACTCAACAACCCCGTCGCGCTGCGATTGCTCGGCGCGAACGTCGTGCCCGGCTCCGAGCCGCCCGCGACCGACGATCCCCGATGGACCGAGATCGTTGCGCGCACGGCAGTGAAAGCACTGGCGGCGAACACCCTCCGTGTCGACGCGGCGGAATTGCGCGCGCGGGGCCCGTTCACGCATGTGCGGCTCGAGACATTTCCCGACGGTGGCGCGAATCGTCTCCGCGTGGTGGGACGCGTCGCGTAGTGGCACTCAGTTCGCGACGACGACGACGGGCCAGATGAAATACTCGGTCTGGCTTCGCGTCGCGTACACGTAGATCAACGAACGTCCACCGGGCGGCGCTTCGGGCGGGACTGTTACCGTCATCGTGGCGGTGCGGCCGTTGTTCATCATCGTCGTGTTCAGATCCACGGTCGGCGTGAACGCGCCTGTCGGCCGCGCCGAGAGTCTCCAGTCGGCGACGGGAAGATTCGAGAAGCCGGTGATCGTGAACGTCGCGCTCGTGCCGACATCGACCGTCTGGATCTCGCTCGGCGACACGCTGTTGTTGATGTACTCGCTCGTCGGGTCGCTCGGGATGCAGGGATCGGTGTTGCCGGCCATCGCAGCGACGCTCGACCACACCGGCGTGTACACGTGCCCGCCCTCGCGCCACACGCGCGACTCGAGAATGCAGATGTCCGCATTCTCGTGACCCGATGCGAACGTCCACGCGTCGAGATAGCGCGCAGGGAAAGTCCACGCCGGATCGTCGAGAGGAAACGGATCGGTCGCCGCCTCGATGATCTCGTGCGAGGTGCCGTACTCCATCTGGTCCATGTCGGTCTGGCTGCGGGCCTGCACCGGGCAGGTCGGCATCACCGCGTACGAGAATGCGAGTCCGTTGCGTCGTACGAAGTAGTGATAGCCGTAGAACGCGTAGCAGCTCTGCGCAGACTGAGCGCCTGTCCCCTGCGTGATGGTCGTATTCGCGGGATAGAACACCACGTAGAGCGCGTTCGAGAGATCACCGCCAGCCGGCCGCGGAAGCGTTCCGTTGGTGATCCCGTCGACGAGCATGGTCTGGATGGCGCCGTCGTTGATCATCGTCGGTGCGTTGTCGGTGAGCTGCACCGAGCCGACGAATGCGCCGTTCGAGACGCCGTACTCTTCGCCCGCTGTTCGCAGCCACGACGAGGCCACCGCCGCGCGCCCGAACTCTTCGAGCGCGGGCCCGCGCGTGTCGTCGGCGTAGGTGACGAACACGAGGTTCGGATGCGGAAGGATCGCTCCGCCTTGATTCGGGATCACCGGAAACGGTTCGTGAGGCGCCATCTCGAACGGTGCATCGACGGATGCGTCGGGCGTCGCGTCGGCCGCGGCGGAGTCGGACGCGATGTCGTTCGAAGCGTCGGCGGCAGTCATGCCGGGCCCGCACGCTGACGCGAACAACGAAGCCACGAAAACGACCGACGCGCGCAGGAGGATCATCACGCGCAGTTTCCGAGAGCAGGGCGGCGTATCGCAATCACGCATGCATCGCCTGGCACGCGCGCGCTCCATCTCCGTCGGAATGATGCTCCGGCGGCAGGCGTGCGTTCGCCGTTACGCCCACGAACAATGCAGCGAGCGCCATCAATGCGATTCCCACCGCGCATCGCCAATGCGCGCGGCACATCCGTTCCAATTCACCGCGCGGATCGCCGTCGCTGCGCGTGACGTAGAACCGCACCGGCTGGTCGCCGTGCGCCGCTTCGATCCGCGCAGGAACGCCCGCTGCGACGTGGCGCGCGCTGCCGCAGATCACGATCCTCGCGCCGATCGGGACGACTTCGCGCTCGAATCGCCCCTTCGCGGTCTTCGTGTTCGTCACGATCGCCGACGCCCACAGCGCCTGTGCGGGATCCACTTCGTAGATCGCGTCGCCGGTCTCGACCAGGAACGTGTCGCGGTTGTGAACCGTCGTGCGCACGATGTTCGGATCGCTCCCGCCGACGACTTCGATGTCGTGCTCACGCGCGAGCGCCACCGTCATGTCGCGCAGCTTCACCGGCGAAGGATCGCGTACGACACCGACGATCGATCCGATCGTGTCGCTCGTGATCGACGGCGGGATCGCCGCGGCCTTCACGATGCCCGATGCGACGTCGACGGACTTCAGCCCCGCGAACGCGCGAGTGATCGCCAGCGCGAAGAGCGAACAGACCACGATGCCGGTGAATGCACGCGCGCCGGTCTCGCTGGTTCGGATCGCATCGGTGTAGAGAATGCTCACGGTCATCCCCGCGTGCGCGACGAGTGCGCTGATGCCGACCGTGATGATCGCGACGTCGGCCGATGACCGGGTGTTCTCCGCACCGCGGAGAAACTGCGGGTAGCGCGGCGATTGCAGCACCAGCCACGCGAGACCGAGAAAGCCGATCGCGCCGATCGCACCGTCGATCGCGAGTGCGAACGGGCCGAGCGCGATGCCTGCGAGTGCGGCCGCCAGCGCGAGCACGGCGAGAACCGAGCCGCCAACCAACGCGCCCGGCGTTGCGACCCTCGTTCGAACTGGACGAGCCAGGGCTGGAAACATCGCGCCGAGTGCATCGTCCATCGCGGCACGTGGTGACTTCCCACCCGCAACGATGTGAACGTGCACCGACGTGAGCGTCGACGAAGGTGCATCCCGTGGACTCGCGCCGTGTTCCGCGAAGCTCCGGTCGGAAGGCTCGCCATAGACCTCGACGAGATCGCCGGACTTCAGCACGAGACCTTCGATTTCGACCCGCGCACCCAGGCGTCGCTGTCGTTCGCGCCACGGCATCGCGAGTTCGTGTTGCGAGACTTCGCGAAACGAGCCCGCGACCTTGGTCGTCGGGACTGCGACGAGATCGTTCGCGGGTGGCCACTCGAGCGCGATTCGCGCGCCGGCATCGGTTCGGATCACTGCAGGTGGACCGGCAAGGCGATGGGAGACGCCGGCCGGGTCACGCATCGTGGCACGAACGAACACAACGTCGTCGTCGCCGTGCGCGGCCGCGATACGACCTCGAATCCGGAGCCCGGTCGGAAGCGCGCTCGTCATGGCTGGCGAAGGTATCGCGAGAAGAAGCACGTTGCGCCGCAGTCACCTCGCGGGAGCGCGCGCCGACGCTCGACGTGATCGAGCCACGTCGCCACGTGTCTAGCTGACGCGACTCTGCGTGGCGCTCCAGCGCGAGGGCGGAACCGCTGCGCTCGCTCCGGCGTCCGCGGCGAGCGCGAGAACATTCGCCGCCGGCAGGTCGT
>CBIHQZ010000094.1:0-11465 GCA_966212315.1 uncultured Myxococcales bacterium | reverse complement strand
ACGGTGTCTGGTGGCGCGTCGTGAGTGCTTCACTGTGTGGTGGCGCGTCGTGAGTGCTTCACGGTGTGTGGTGGCGCGTCGTGACGCGCCGGCGTCACCGCGATCTCCGCCGCCCGAGCCACTCGTACGATAGATCGCTCAGCGCGGTCGCGTGCTCGATCCGCGCGGCGCGGGCGAAGCACTCGCGCCAGGCGACGCGACCGGTCGCGCACTCGGTGCATGCGAAGCCGCAGGCCGCCCACTCGCCACGCCCGACGGCGCCGGCGATGCGCTCGGCGCAGCCGAGACGCTCGCTGACGAAGAAGCACTCGACGCAGGAGGCGCACTGCTGCGCGCGATGGTGTCGGTTGCCAGCAGCACGATGCCGCGATCGTTCGCATTCACGCGCGCGGGTGCGGGTGCCGGCTCGCCCGCCCGCACTGCCCACGCGGGTGCACCGTGCGCATGGAGCGACGCGAGGACTGCATCGCGACGACGATTCGCGCGCGCCGCATCGATCGCCAGCGGACCGCGCACCGTCGACGGCGTCAGCGCGATCGACACCATGTAATAGCGATGCGGATTGCGCGAGGTCGCGGTGATCGCCACCGCGAGTTGCGCGAGGATCGCGTCGCTTCCCGGAGCGAGCGCATCGGCCGCGGTGAAGCGAACCGGCTCGAGCAATTCCGCCGTGCCGGGATTCTCCGCCGTAGCACCGGTGATGCGCACACGAACGCGCGCGGTACGCGGTGCCGGCGTCTCGGGGCATCCATCGCCGTCGTCGACGCCGTTGATCGTCTCCGCCGGCCCGTCGCAACGATCGGTCGCGTCGAGCACACCATCGTGGTCGCGATCGGGATCGGGGCAGCCGAGTTGATCCGCGCGCGCGTTGTCGCCTTGCGCTTCGGCCGGGCACGCATCACTCGCGTCGGGGATTCCGTCGTGGTCGCGATCCGCTGCCGGGCACCCGAGGCGCGCTGCGTCCGGATGGTCACCCGCCGCTTCGCGCGGGCACTGATCCTGTGCGTTGCCGATGCCGTCGTGATCGTCGTCGTCACGCGGGCATCCGGGGCGCGACTCGTCGGGGTCGCTTCCCATCGGCGAGTTCGGGCACTGATCCTGCGCGTCGAGAACCGTGTCGTTGTCGTTGTCCGGATCAGGGCAGCCGTCTTCGTCCTGGAAGCCGTCCGCGTCTTCGTCCTGCGTCGGGCAGCGATCTTCGTTGTCCGGGATCTCGTCGTTGTCGTTGTCCTCGGGGCAACCGTCGTTGTCCTGGAAACCGTCGCGGTCTTCGGGAAGACCGACGCACTGGTCTTCGCCGTTGTTGTCGCGCAGACCGTCGTTGTCTTCGTCGACGAATCGCGGCGCCCATTGCAGCAACACGAGCGCACGGAAGCGCGGGTTTCCCGGTGAATCCGTGAGCCCGCCCGACGCAGCGACGGTCGCGGTGAACTCACCGAACACACGCTGGATGCCGCCGCCGAGTTCCATCGGCGTGGTGCCGTCCTGCCCCGGTCGACGCGCGTCGAACTGCCCGACGTACTCGATGAACGGTGCGAACCAACCGCGCAGCAGCCCTGCCGGAACACGAAGGCCGACGCTGTACGTAATCGAATCGCGCACCGGCGTGGTGCTCAGACACGACACATCCGGCATCCCCATCGCGGTCGTCCCCTCGCAGACCGAGCCCTGACCGGGCCAGTGCGAGTCGAAGCGAAAGCGATAGCCGGCCTGCGCGGCGAGGAGCAGACCGAACAAACGGAAGTCGCCGATGACCGTCGGATGCAGCGTCCAGGCGCCCGCACCCGTGAGCCCGAGTGCGTCGCCCGTCGGCGCCGTTGCGGCCAGCGCGATCGCGAGGCCGGGGCCTTCGTTCACGAACGTGTTGTCCGCGCTGCGATTCGCCGGCGCCCCCGCGCGCGGTGCGCCACCCTGACGTCGCGTGCTCCAACGAGCCTGCAAGCGCACATCGCCGAATCCCACCGTCGCAGGCCCCGGCTGACCGAGCGGCGCGAGATCTCCGCCCTGCGACAGCATCACCGGCACATCGAGTGCGAGCGCGAGCGACGGCAGCAGCCCGAGCTGCAGCATGTAGTTCGTCCACAGCTGATGCGAAACCAGCGTGGTCACCTGCCCCGATGCATCACGGCCCGCATACGGCCGCTCGAGAAACTGCACCGCGATCCCGGCGTTCCAGTTGAGTTGACCCGGCAGGCGCGTGCCCTCCACGCGCGGCATCGCATCGGGATCGGTCGCGAGCGGTGGCGACCAGAGGACACCCTGCAGCGGCTGCGGATTCGCCTGTGCGCTGGCGGTTCGGGTGGCGACGAACGCGGTGGAAGCCGCGACGAGTGCAAGCGGGAGAGTCAGCTGAATGCGGCGCGACACGGCGCGGCGACCGTATCACTAGGCACTCGCACGGGGATAGAGCACCGACGTTCGATGACTTCGTCCACTGCGCGCCATGCTTCACGCGCGACGCAACGCCGCGAACGACATCGGGCACGCCTTCCAAATCCTTGCCCGTCTCGCCCGACCCGCTCTAAGGGACCTCCATGCACGTTCATCTGATCGGCGTGGCGGGGACGGGAATGGGCGCGTTCGCGGGGCTCTTGAAGTCCGCCGGCCATCGCGTGACGGGGAGCGACACCGCGTTCTATCCGCCGATGGGCGATGCATTGAAGCAGTGGGGCATCGAGACGATGATCGGCTTCGACCCTGCGCATCTCGAGCCGCGACCGGATCTCGTCGTCATCGGCAACGTGTGCCGCAAGGACAATCCCGAAGCGCGCGCGGCGATCGATCGCGGCATGAATCACCGCTCGTTTCCGAAGGCGCTCGGCGAGTTGTTTCTCGCGACACGCAAGCCCCTCGTCATCGCCGGCACGCACGGCAAGACCACCACGTCGTCGCTCACGGCGTGGCTGCTCGACGCGAGTGGAATGAACCCGTCGTTCCTCGTCGGCGGGATCCCGAACAACTTCGGCGAGAGCTTTCGTCTCGGCACGGGCAGCACGTTCGTGGTCGAAGGCGACGAGTACGACAGCGCGTTCTTCGAGAAGATCCCGAAGTTCTGGTCGTACCGGCCGTGGGGCGCGGTGATCACGTCGCTCGAGCATGATCACGTCGACATCTATCCGACGATGGACGCCTACCGCGATGCGTTCCGCGGCTTCGTCTCGCGCCTGCCGATCGATGGCGTGCTGGTCGCGAACGCCGAGGATCCCGAGGTCGTGCGAGTCGCCGCGAATGCGCCGTGCCGGGTGGTCTACTACGCGCGCGAGAACGCCACCGGTCTCACCGTTCAGCCGACGTGGACCGTTGCATCGATCGCACCGAGCGGCGGCAAGCAGCCGTTCGAACTGTACGTGGGCGGCGCGCGCGTAGGCATCGCACTGTCGCCGTTGATGGGTGAACACAACGTGATGAATGCCACCGCGGCGATCGCGCTTCTCGCCGAGGGGCTCGAGATCCCTGCGCAGCAACTGCTCCGGCATCTCGCGACCTTCGGTGGCGTGAAGCGCCGCCAGGAATTGCGCGGCGTGGCGAACGGCGTGTTCGTGTACGACGACTTCGCGCATCACCCGACTGCGGTCGACGTCACGTTGCGCGGGATGCGCGCGCATCATCCCGACGGAAGACTGATCGCGCTCTTCGAACCACGCAGTGCGACCGCTTCACGCAAGACGCACCAGGACGCGTACCCGTCCGCGTTCGACGCTGCCGACTACACGCTCATCGCGCCGGTGGGCCGCCCCGAGATCGGTGCGAGCGAACGACTCGACGTCGACGAGATCGTCGCCGCGATGAAGGCACGTGGGCTCAACGCGGAGACGGTTCCGATGGGCACCGAGAGCGTCGATGCACTGGTCGCGAAAGTGAAGGCCTTCGCGCGACCGGGCGATGTCGTAGCGGTGCTCTCGAACGGCGCGTTCGGCGGGATTCACCAGAAGCTGCTGACCGCGCTCGGCGGATAGTTCGCGTGAGCGGAGCTGTCGGCAGTTTGTGTTCGTCGTCATTCGATTTGTGGCGAGCGAACAATCTTGCTGTGGTGGCCCGTCGCGAGGTGCCCTAGCGAAGAGCGCTCACGAGTTCATTCGCTGAGCTGTGGTGGCACGTCGCGACGTGCCGGAGCGAAGAGCGCTCACCACGGCTCGCTATCTTCACGCTGACGGGTCGCTCTGAACCTCTCGGACCACGCTCGGCCCCGCGGTGGCGTCGCGCGCATCCGCCGTCGCGTTCGGATCGATCGCATCCGCCACGTGCGACAGCAGCTTCGACATCCCTCCCAGCCACGCACTCTGCGTTCGCAGCGCGAGCCGGCTCACCTCGAGCCCGTAGCGCACCCACACCGCGCCGAGATCGAGCGCCGTGTCGATCACGTCTTCCACCGCCCGTGCATTGCGATCGTCAGCGTTGTCGGTCTCGTTCGTCGTCGTTTCGTTCATGACGTCCTCCTCGGTCTTCGATCGGTCTTCACGCGCCGCTGATCGACCATCGATCACGCGCATCGAAACGTTTCACGTCGCGGGCGAACCCGACGACGGCGGCGATGGCTTGCGTCCCGGCACGCACGATCCGCACACGAACAAGCGCGGCCCCGGACGGTCGCTCATCGCGAGATGCGCATCGGCGCCCGGCTCCAGCGCGACGCTGCACTTCGCGCACGTGCTGTGGACATTCATCACCAGCGGTTGAAACCCGTACACGCCTTCGAGCGGGTCGGGTCGCGACACCGACTGACGAAGCCGCTCGCGCTCTTCGTTCATGCGTTGTGCGGCGGTGCGAAGTTCGCGCTCCACGCTGGCGGTGGCCTTGTCGGCGACGTTCACCGCGTCCTCGAGGATCGTTCGAACGAGATTGGAAACCGGCACCCGCAGGTTCTCGGCGAAGCGCTTCAACTCAGCCTCGAGGACCGCAGGCACTCGCGTGTGGATGACCCGCTCCTTCCGCTCGCGGCCGTCTCGTTCGGTCGGGGTCGTCGGGGGAGGAGTCGAGTCATCGCGGGTTTCGTCAGCGCTCATGGCGCGTGTTTGTATCACGACGTATCACGATGTCTACAACAATTTGTATCACGCAACTAACCATCCGTTATATATATAAAATACTGAGTCAGGACGATCTTTGACACACGATGTGTCACACACGAACGATCCAATCGATCGCGCGTCCGACTCGAGTGGCACGAATCAAGGGAACGTGGCATCCGAGCATCGGGCGCAACATCTCGACAAGAATCGTGATTGTCGCTGTTGCTGACGGGCGTCGCCTCCCGCCTTTTTGAGCTGCCCGCCGAAATCCGAAGGGCGATGTCCCTCGTAGAAGCGGCTCGACGGTGCTCGCCCGCACCCGGACGCGCCCCTCGACGGAGGAATCGAATGAGCTTGTCTCGACGCCAGAAACTACTCGCTGCGTGCTTGAGTGTTGCCGTTCCGGTGACGCTCGGCGTGGGGCTGCACTACTCCCGAGCTGCCGACCATCTCGACCCGCCGGCGCGCGTCGATCCGGATACGTCGCCGGGCCATGCGGGCACCGCGGCGGATCGGCCCGCCGACATCGCGGATCTCTTCGTGTGGCATGCCGGCACCGGCGCCTCGCAGACGTTCACCGCGATTCTCACCTTCGCGGGGCCGAACGCGCCTGTAGCGGGTCAGGCGATTCCGTGTGACCGCGACGTGCTCTACGCGATCAACATCGACAACACCGGCGACGCCATCGCGGACGTGACGCTCGAAGCGCGCTTCGGTCACGACGACACACACCACAACTGCTTCATCAGCATGCGTGGCCTCCCGGGAACCACCGGCGCGGTCACCGGCCGCGTCGAGAACACCGTCAACGTGGCGGGCGGCGGACGCTTCTTCGCGGGCCTTCGCGACGACGCGTTCTTCTTCGACCTCCAGGGCTTCCGCGACACGGTCGCGAACGGTCGGCTGATCAACACCACCACTTCGCAGACCTACATCCAGAACGACCGCGACTTCTTCGCGGGCAAGAACACGCCCGCGATCGTCATCGAATTGCCGCTCGCTTCCGTGCGCGGCGCAGGCACCAACCCACTCCGCGTCTGGGCGACCACCGCGCGACATCCGGCGACGTGAGCGAGGGATTACCGATCATGAACAAGCTGACCTCTCTCTTTCGCCCCGTTCTCGCCCTCTCGGTCTTTGCACTCGCAGGGTGCCCGAGCCCGAACAACCCCGACGTCGTCACCGACACGGGCACTGCCGACACCGTCGTGACCGACACGGGCGGCGACGCTCAAGGCCAGGACGTGCAGTCACAGGACGTTCAGGAACAAGACGTTCCCCAGAGCGGCGCCGACTGCAACGCGTACTGCACGTCGATCACCGCCAACTGCACCGGCGACAATGCGCAGTACAACGACGTGGCCGACTGCGTCGCGTACTGCAACGGCGCGATGTGGCCTGCCGGAACGGCGGGCGCGATGGACGGAAACAACCTCGCGTGCCGCATCTATCACAGCGGCGCCGCGGCTTCCGCGCCTGCCGTTCACTGCATCCATGCCGGTCCTTCGGGCGGCGCGGTGTGCGGGTCGCTCGACGTTCGCAGCGATGCGCCGACGACGTACACGCGCGTCGACCGTATGGGCATGCCTGCTGTCTCGACGGCGCTCGTGCCGGCCGCTCGCAAGAACGACTACAACGACGGCAATCCGGCCAACGACATGGCGTTCGCGGGTGACTTCATCGGAACGCTCAACGCGCTCCACACCGCGCTCGATCCCGACCTCAACACGCTCCACCTCACGCCGTGCTCGATGACGATCATGGTGGGCGGTCTTCCGGAGTGCCTCGGTCAGATGTACGCGGTGGGCCGCACCGTCGCGAGTCTCGTGGTGCCGAACGACGTGATCCAACTCGATCCGACGGTCGCCGCGGGCTTCCCGAACGGGCGTCGCCTCCAGGATCCCGTCATCGACGTGACCCTCGCGGTGCTCTTGCTCCGTTTGAACACCGGCATCTGCGGAACGGGCGTTGCCACCTGCAACGCAGCGACGCTGGCGACGTTGCCGCTCAACCCGGCGATGAACGACAGCACCAACGGCACCACGTTCCCGTATCTCGCCGCGCCGCACGCGCCTTGATCGCGCGCGCATCGGAGAGGAGGCGCACTTCACCGCGTCTCCTCTCCGGCGCATTCTCGTCGTTTCGCTTCGCTTCGCCCGCGCCCACGGAAACACTCGATGACATCACGCTCACGATTCGCTCCGCTCGCTTTCGTTCTCTGTTCGTGTGTTGCAGCAGCTGGCTGTCGGAAGTCGCAAGCGACTCGCGCGACGCCGCCGACTCCGCATGCGGCCCCCGCAGCCACGGCATCGACCGCGCCGACTGCAACGGGAGTGCCCGCGCCCGCGCACACCGCCGACGCATCGAACGCCGAACTCGAAGCGCGCATCCATTCGCTCGAGACGTACGCGAACGCCCATCCGAACGATTGGCTCGATCGCGACTACCTCGCACAAGCCTATCTCGATCGCGCCCGCGCCACCGGTGACTGGCAGGACTTCGCTCGCGCGGAGCACACCATCGACGAAGCGTTCCACATCGCGCCGCAAGGCTCGGGACCGTTTCTCACGCGCGCTGCTTTCAACTACACGCTGCATCGACTCGATCGCGTCGAGCCGGACCTCCACGCCGCCGAGCGCGCGATCTTCGTCGCGAGCGGTGCGCGCCAGACCATCGACACGCTTCGCGCGGACACTGCGTATCACTCGGGTCACTACGACGTCGCGCGCCGCGGCTACGAAGCGGCTCTCACCAGCAACCGCACCATTCCGGCGCTCGTCTCGATGGCGCAGCTCGAATGGAAGACCGGTCACTTCGACGCCGCGCAACGACTGCTCGGCGAAGCATCGCGCAATGCACAGGGCCGCGGATTTCGCGCGTGGGTATCGCTCGTACGCGGGCTGCTCGAACTCGATCGCGGGCGATGGACCGACGCACTCGGCTTCTACACCGACGGTCTCGCGATCGCGCCCGACGACTACGTATTGCAAGAGCATCAGGCCGAAGTGCTCACCCTGCTCGGTCAGGGCGATCGCGCACTGCCGACGTATCTCTCGCTCATCGTGCGAACCGGACATCCCGAGTTCATGGACGCGGCCGCGGAGATCTACGCAGCGCGCGGTGACACCGTGCACGCGAACGAACTGATCCAGCGCGCGGCGACGGTGTATCGCCAGCGACTCGCGCTCTTCGAAGAAGCCGTGGCAGGGCATGCCATCGACCACTTCCTCCATCACGATCCCGAGAGCGCAGTGCACATCGCGGAAGTGAACGTGCGCGCGCGTCCTGGCGGCGAAGCGCAGACGAAACTCGCGGAAGCCTATGCACGCGTGGGGCGCATGGCGGATGCGCGGCGAGTGCTCGATCAGACCCTCGCGACGGCGTGGGACACCGCGGAGTTGCACGCGGTCGCGTCGATCGTGTACGCCGCTCAGGGTGATGCGGCGCGGGCCGCGTCCGAACGCACGCGAGCGCTGGCGATCGATCCCCACAGTGTCGACTCTCTCGGCTGGCTCTCGCACGGAGCAACGGTGGCAACGCGATGAAGTCTGTTTCGACCACGGCAATCGTTTCGATCCTCGTCGTCTCTCTCGCGGGCTGCAGCGGCGGCACTTCGACCGACGACGTTCAGTCCGGCACCGACGCGACCACCGACGCGGTCGTCGCTGCGGACACTCGACTTCCCGACGACACCGGCCTGATGTTCGAAGCGTTCGTTCCCTGCAACGCGCCCGAGAACTACGTGCTCGGAAGCACCGTCACGTTCGACAACTCGCTCACGTACACCCCGCAGTGCATCGCCATTCACCGCGGCAGCACCGTGACGTTCAACGGCAGCTTCGTCGAGCATCCGCTTCGCCCGTCGACACGTGGCACCGCGAACAATCCGATCACCGCGACCGCGACTGGCGCGAGCGCGACGTTCACGTTCAACGAGACCGGCTTCTTCCCGTACTTCTGCCTGCTGCACGGCGCCGACGTCGGTGCGGGGATGTCGGGCGTGGTGCAGGTGATACCGTAGCGTCGCGTCTTCGCCGACGCATCGCGTGGACCTGCTTCGCATTGCCGCACTCGCACTCTCAGCCTTCGCCGCCGGCGCCGTGAACTCCGTGGCGGGCGGTGGAACGCTGCTCACGTTCCCGACTCTTCTCGCGGCCGGTGTTTCGCCACTTGCCGCCAACGCCACCAGCACCATCGCCCTCGTACCCGGCTCGCTCGGCGCGTTCTGGGGCTATCGACACGAACTCGAGAACGATCGACGCACGCTCGTCTCGCTCGCGATCCCCTCGATCCTGGGTGGCATCGCGGGTGCGGCGCTCGCACTGCGAGCCGGCGACAATTTGTTCGCGGCACTGGTGCCGTGGCTGATTCTCGGCGCCACCGCGCTGTTTCTGGTCAACGAACCGATCTCGCGCTGGCTCGGTCGCACACGCGAGGCGGCGCATCGACCGTCGGGCGCATCGCTCGCCGCGATGATGGCGTTTCAATTCGTCGTCGCGGTGTACGGCGGTTTCTTCGGCGCCGGAATCGGGATTCTCATGCTCGCCGCACTCGGCATCGCCGGCATGCGCGATGTGCACCGGATGAACGCGTTCAAGAACTTCGCCGCGGTGTGCATCAACGGCGTGGCCGCGGTGACGTTCGTTGCCAGGGGTCGTGTGATCTGGCCGATCGCGGCGGTGATGGCTGTCGCTGCGATCGCAGGCGGGATTCTCGGCGCGCGCGGCGCGAAGAAGATCGGTCAGAAGAACGTGCGTCGAACGATCGTCGCGGTCGGCGTGGTCATCGCGTTGGTGATGTTCGCGCGGCGAGCGATGGCCGCGTGATCACTCACGCGCGGTGCAGTTCGATTCGCGTGATCTCCGCGGGCGCGCCGAGCCGCATCGGCGGCCCCCAGTAGCCCGTGCCGCGGCTCACGTAGACCTGCGCACGTCCGTGACGGTACAGCCCCGCGACGTACGGCTGCTGCAGCTTCACGAGGAAGTTGAACGGGTACATCTGCCCGCCGTGGGTGTGCCCCGAGAGCTGCAGGTCCACGCCTTCGGGCTCGCCCTGCTCGATCGCCTTCGGTTGATGCGCCAGCAGGACGAGCGCGCGGGAGGCGTCGCGATCGTTCACGATGCCTTCGAAGCGCATGCCGTGTCCGCGGCCGAATTGATGCGCGTGATAGTCGTCGACGCCGGCGAGGTCGAAGCCGTCCACGCCGCTGCCGATCGACACGCGTTCGTTGCGCAGCACGCGAACGCCCAATGTTCGCAAGTGCGCGATCCATTCGTCCGCGCCCGAGTAGTACTCGTGATTGCCCGTCACGAAGTACACGCCGTGTCGTGCACGCAGTCGGCCGAGGCCGGCGACGAAGGCACCCAGCTCTTCGACTGAACCGTCCACGAGGTCGCCGGTGATCGCGACGATGTCGGGGTCGAGCGCGTTCGTGCGCGCGACCATGTCGTCGATGAATTCCTTGCCGATGGTGGGACCGACGTGGATGTCCGAGAGCTGCACGATCGTGAAGCCGTTCATCGATGCCGGCAGCTTGTCGAGCGCGATGCGCACGCGTTTCACCGCCACCGGCCGCAACGCCGCGAAGAGCGCGGTGCCCGCGATGCCGAGCGCGCTCGCACCGACGACGGCGCTCACCGCGCGCGCGAGAAACCGTCGCTTCTCGGGGTCCATGCCGTCGCGCTGTACCCACGACCACACGGCGCGTGCGAGGTCCGCGGGCGCGAGCAGCACGAGCAGGAAGAACGCGATCCCCATCCAGCTGAACACGATCCACGAGATCGGCGCGACCACGTTACGCGGCGCGAAACGCGTGAGCATCATGCCGACGGGCATCAGCAGCGCGAGCGTCGCGAGAGCCACGGTGGCGATGCCGTGCCACGGGGCCGGAAGCGCGGCGTCGCGAACGAGACGAGCCCAGAGGTAGTAGTGAAGGCCGAGCGTGAGCGAGACCATCACGGCGAGGAACACGAGCATCCGGGAGAGCGGCATGGTGTCGGCTGTCGCATGCGGCGACGTGGCCGCGTGGGGAGTTGAAGGGGACGGCGAGGCGGAAACGAGTGCATCGGGATTGTCGCGCGCGATGTCGAGCGCGCGGCGGACGAAATCGATGCGGCCCGAAGGACGCGCGGGTGATTCCATGCGCGCGAAACTGCATCGCCGGTGTGCGCGGCGCGTGAACCGTTCGTGAAGAAGTGTGAATTGCGAGGAGGCGAAGACTCAGCGGACGGTGAAACGGCCCGTGATCTCGTCCCATGACGGCGCCGAGTCGAGCGTGCCGACGCGCATCTTGCGAACTCGCAGCACCACGCGCTCGATCGTCGAGGTGTGGCCGTAGCTCGCGTTGCGCTTCGTTTCGCTGCGGAAGACCGCTTCGGTTCCCGGCATCGGGAAGGGGAAATAGATCTCGACCGCCTGGCTGCTCTTGCTGCGACGCTCGCCGCCGGTCAGTCGCGA
>CBIHQZ010000093.1:0-11525 GCA_966212315.1 uncultured Myxococcales bacterium | reverse complement strand
AACCACGTCGGCGGTCTCGAGGGCGGTGCGACGCGAGCGACTGAACAGACAGGGGTGCTCGGGCGGAAGGGCGCCGCGCGCCATGCCATTGAGAAACGCGGGCATCGCGAAGCGCTCGAGCAGTTCGGCGAGTGCATTGCGATTCGCGCTCCAACGAAGCTGCGAACCGATGATCGCGATCGGGCGCTCGGCCTTCTCGAGCAATGCGATGGCCTTGGCGAGATACGCCGGGTCGGGCGCGGGTTGCGCTTCGCTGCGCGACGTCGACGGGTCGGGCCACTCGTCGATCGATGCGTAGTTCATCAGCACGTCGAGCGGCATCTCGAGATACGTCGGCCCGGGCACGCCCGTCGATGCGATGCGGAACGCGGTGCTCACGTACTCCGCGAGCCGATCGGTGTGCGTCACACGAAACGCGGCCTTGGTGATCGGCTTGACGAGATCGAGATGGTTCATGTCCTGGAGCGACCCGCGATCGGCGAGCAGCGCCGGTCCCGCGCCTCCGATGCAGACCATCGGCACGTTCGCGCGTTGCGCGTTCGCGAGTGCGGTCACCACGTCGGTCACACCCGGCCCCGCGGTCACGGCCGCCACGCCGGGACGCCCCGTCACGCGCGCATAGCCGTCGGCCGCGTGTCCGGCGGTTTGCTCGTGCCGCGTGTCGATCACGCGAATATCCGTGTCGAGACATCCGTCGTAGATCGACTGGATGTGTCCGCCACAGAGAGTGAACAGATGAGTAACGCCTTCACGCTTGAGCGCTTCGGCCACGATTCTTCCGCCGTGCATCATGGTGGCCGAGGGTACGCCGCCGGCGAGAGAAGTAGCTTCGGAACGGCGCGCGATGCGCCTTTTCGGCCGGGAAACAGGGGTCTCGTCGGCACCGATGGCGCGCAATTTCCGCTCGCCACCGCGCTGCGGTACCTTTCGCGCGCCATGCGCTTGCCACTGATCACCGCTTCGATCCTCGCCGCCTCGTTGCTCGCCGCCGCTCCGGCCGCGCGCGCGCAAGAGGGCCAGATCGCCACTCTTCGAACCTCCGCGCAGAGCCGCGACCCCGCCGCGCTGCTCGCGCTCGGACGCGCACAGCGCCGGGCCGGTCGCTTCAACGAGGCGGTCGCGACGTTGCGTCAGGCCGCGCGCGGCGCCACGCGCATGGACGCGCTGTGGGAGATCGCGCGGGTGCGTTTCGACGAAGGAAACTTTCGCGCGAGCGAAGCCGCGTGCCGCGCCCTCCCCGCCGGTCACGGTGCGCGCGACGCGGCCGGACTGCTGCGACACGTGTGCATGGGGCGCGCGTATCTCGTGTGGCATCGCGTGGCGCTCGCCGAACGCGAGATCAACGCGGCCAATGCGATCGATCCGAACCACGCAGAACTGAAGCTCCTGATCGCGGACTCGAATCGTCTCGCCAACAACGTCCCCGCCGCCGAGGCCGCGTACAACGCCGCGAGCAGCGCGATGAGCGGACGCGCCGATGCGCAGCTCGGACTCGCGCAACTCTACGAGACGGCGCAGCGGTTCGACGACGCGCAGGCAGCCTACCGTCGCGCGACCGAGATCGATGCCAACGATCCGAACGCTGCACTGATGCTCGGGCGCTTCCTGCTCAAGCGCCGCAACGACGCCGCCGGCGCGCTGCCGCTCTTGCGCCGCGCGGTGGACAATCGACCGAACTGGCCCGAGGCGCTGGTCTCGCTCGGCGATGCGCAACTCGCGTCGAACGCTGTCACCGATTCGCTCACGTCGTACGAGACCGCCGCGCGCATCCTTCCGACGCAGCCCGGAGCGCAGTCGGGACTCGGCCGCGCACGCATTCGCAACAATCAGGTCGCCGAAGCAGAGGCGCCGCTGCGCACCGCGATCGAGCAAGTGCCGAACGACGCGGACGCCCACATGGGTCTTGCCGATGTGCTCGCGCGCACCGACCGTCGCGATGCGGCGATCGAAGAGTGGAACCGCGCGATCGATCTGCTCCCGAGTGATCCGTCACCCCGCATGCGCGCGGCCGAGCTGGCGCGATCGATGGGGCAGAACTCCCTGGCTCGTGCGTACATCGACCGCATCCTGTCCGACGACGCGCAGTTCGCGCCTGCGCTCCTCCTGCGCGCCGACATCGCCTACGACGAGAACGATCGCAACAACGCGCGCCAGCTCTACCAGGCCGCGGTGAACGGCCACGGCGAGATCGATCGGTCACGCGCGCAGACCCGCATTCGCGAAATCGACAATCCCCAGGGTCGTACGCGTCGTCGCTGAGACGTTCGTCCGGCTCGTCTCTTCCCGCGCGGCCTGCCTCGTGCACCACACGAGGACGATGCGAACAACAACTACCACCGTCACCTGGTTCGCCGGCGCGCTCGCTCTCGCGCTCGTCGGCTCGACGGCGTCTGCGATGCCGTCCACGAATGCACCGCTCCCGATGTTCCGCGTCGCGGACATCACCGGGCAGATGCATCACATCGGCGAGGTCCGTGGCCGCCCCGCGTTCGTCGCCGTGCTCACGAGCAGTCACGCGGGCGATCCCACGCGCGCCTGGATGGATCAGGCACAGACGCAATTGCGCGGCTCGAACGTGCGACTCATCACGGTCGTGTCGCTCGACCTCTCGCCGTTCGTCCCGACGTCGATGGTGCGCAACGCAGCGCGCGATCAGACGCCGCGTGATCAATGGGCGACGACGTGGATCGATCGCTCCGGCGCGGTGCGACGCGCCCTCGGCCTCCCGAAGGGCGATCGTGCGCCTTACATCTTCGCGCTCGACGCCAACGGCAACGTTCGCGCCTCCGCGCACGGAAGCTACGACGCGCGCGCGGCGAACCGGATCTTCTCGTCGCTGCGTCGTCGGTAGAGCACGCAGACCCGGACGAGTCTCCTACCCCGCGCCGCGCGCTCGGGCGTTTCGTTCGATCTCTGCGAGGAGGAAATCGTTCTCGCTCTTCAGCGCTTCGATCTCCTCTTCGAGCACTCGCACACTCGCGTCGCCTTCCGCGCGTGGAGCGGCGTTCTGCAACGCGACCACGCGCTCCGACAGAGCGAACATCACCTGACTGCCATCCGCCTTCGCGAGAGCAATCAGTCGCTCGGTGAATCCGCGCTCGATGTCCTGCACGCGGCGATGGAACTCCAACCGCGCAGCGTCGCGTTCGCGTTCGAGCGTCGCGAGTCGCTCGAGTATTTCGCGCGACGGTTTCGCATCCGGCGCGGTGCGATCAGCCTCTCCGTTCGCGCTCGCCGCCTTCTTTCGCGCCTCGCGTTCGGCGCGCGCGAGCTGTTGACGAAGGTTCGCGATCGCAGCGTCGCGCGCCATCAAGCCCGTCGACAGATCCGCCAGTTGCTCGCCGAGGTCTCTCTCGACGCGATCTCGCTCGGACCGCAGCCGTTCGACCTCGCCACGCAGATCGCTCGTGTCGGGACGCGACGTGCGACCCGGCGATGAAACGCGCGTCGCGGCGGCCTCGAGTTCCTCCCATTTCTTGCGCTCGAGCACGACCTGCTCGTTCAACTCTTCGGTCTGCGCCCGCTCGACCTCGAGGCGCGATGTCAGCTGCCGAACGGTGTGCTCCGCCCCCGCCAGCGCGCGCTCGGCCTTCTCGCGCAAACGCCGCTGGTGCTCGGCTTCGGCCATCACATCGCCCGAGCGCTTCTCGGCGTCGCTCAGCCACGTCGACAGCTCTTCGAATCGCTTGCGCGCTTTTTCACCGTCGCCGTCGACGCGCGAACGCAGTGTGCGCATCGCCGCGTTCGACTGCGCGCGCATCAGTTCGACTCGTGCTTCCGCCTCGCGCTGTACTTCGCCGATTCGCTGCTCGAGTTCCTGCGTGCGGGCGCGCGCGTCGTGCAGTTCGCGCTCGATGTCTTCGACACCGCGCCGTGCCTGCGCGAGCGAATCGTTCTCGCGCGCGAGCCGTTCTTCTGCGCGGTCGCGTTCCTCGCGCATCGCCGTCGCGACCGCCTCGCGTACTTCGGCGTGCTCGACGAGTTCATCGATTCGCTCCTGCGCGGCCCGCAACGTCGCCGCCATCGCCGATGCATCCTCGCGCACACTTGCCAGTTCGGCTTCGAGCGCCGCACGCCCTTCGCGCGCGGCCCGCTCCGCACTTGCACCCCGTCCCCGCTCGTCCGCGAGATCCGCTTCGACTTCGACCAATGCGCGACGGATCCGCGCGATCTCCACGTCGTGCTCGGCGCCGCCCCGCGCGAGGTCCGCGGCGGCAGCGCGTTCTTCGGCGAGTGACCGTTCCGCACTCGCGAGTGCCGCTTCCAACTGTTCACGTCCCGCCAGCGCGGTCTCGCCGGCAGCGCGATCGGCGAGCAGCGTTCGTTCACGCTCCGCGGCCGCCTCGATCTGTCGCGCGAGGTCGGAGCGAACCGCATCGAGCGCAACGCGCATCTCGTCGAGTGCCCGCGCGCCGTCCTCGCTCGCACGTCGCGTCTCGTCGCGAAGGGTCTGCTCGCTCACGGATTTCTCGTTCCGCAACGTGTCGATCTGACGCTGGAGCCCGGCCCGCTCGGTGTGGGCCCGCGCGAGTTGCGAAGCGATGACTTCGCGCTCTTTTCGCACCGCGAGCGCACGCGACTCGGCGTCGGCGATCGTCGTTCGCGCATTTTCGTCCGCGCGCGCGCGCGCCTCGTGCAGCGCTTGCACCTCGCGCGCATGTGCGTCTTGCGCCGTCGCGAGCGCGCTCAGCGCGTCCTGGTGCGCTTGCTTCACGGCCGCGAGCGATGCCGCCTCCGATTGCGCGAACGAGTCATCACGCGCGCGGCTCTCGGCGAGCGAGCGTCGATCGTCGTCGCGTTCTGCCGTGGTTCGTTCGAGCAACGCCGCCAGCCGCGTGCGCTCGACACGTTCCCGCGCGAGGGCGTCGTTCGCGCCTTCGAGCGATGCCTGCAACGTGGACAGCTTCGCGCCGAGCGCGCGCGCCTCGTCGAGCGCCGCCGTGCGTGACGCCTCGACGGCCGCGAGTGCCTTGGCATGCGTTGTATTCGCCTCGCTGGCGGCGCGTTGGAGATCCGCGCGTACGGTCGCCACCTGGGCGCGCGCCGACTCCTCGACTTCGCGCACCTTTGCGCTCGCCGCATCGGTCGCACGGCGTGCATCGGTGAGTTCGCGTCGCGCGGTTGCCAGCGTCTCGTCGTGCGCCGCGATCGCCTTCTCGAATCCCTTGCGCGCCTCGTCGGCCTTCTTCTGCTCGGTCTCGGCTGCCGCTCGTAGCGACGCGGTCTCTTGCTTTGCGCGTTGCTGCGTGGCCGCGACTTCGCGTTCGAGCGCGGCGATCCGCTCCGCACTGCGCGCCGCATCGCCGCGAGCCGAGTCCGCCTGCTGCAGTCCTTGTTCGAGCGACCGGACGATTTCCTCGCGCGATCGACGCGCGCCTTCGAGTTCGCCCTCGAGTGACGCACTCCGTGCGACCGCATCGGCCAGGGTTCGCTCGGTCGCATCGCGCGCCGCGGCCGCATCGCGCAGCCGGGTCTCGTACTCCGACGCGCGTCGATCGGATTCCGCGCGCAAAGCCTGCTCGCGTTCGTCACGTGCACGTTCCGCGGCCTCGAATTCCGCGCGCGACGTTTGCTCGATCGCGTCGCGTTCGGCTCGATGCGCGTCGGCTCGTCGCGATTCGCGCTCGATCTGCGCACGCTGCGAGGCCAGTTCGATCGCCGCGGTTTCGACGCGCGCCTGCCACTCGTCCCGCTCGGCCTCGCTCCGCACCAGCGCGCGTTCCGACTCGACGCGCGCATCACGCGATTCGTTCGCCTCGCGCTCTCGTCGCGCCAGTTCGTCGGCGAACTGCGCGGTCGCCGCGTCTAATTTCGCGGCCGCCTCGGCGCGCTCCCGGGCGAGCACGCTCGCCGACGCATCGGCGGTTGCACGCGTTTCGTTCGCCCATGCCGTCCGCGCCTGGACATGTTCGCGCCGGGCAGCCTCGTGCGCCGCGCGGCCCGATTCGAGGCGCGCTTCCAGCTCGCGCTGCGCCGTTCGCGCCGCGTCGCGTTCGATCCGCACTGCGTCGAGCGCGGCCGCATGCGCGCGCCGCATCTCCGTCTCGCGCGCGTCCGACTCGCGTTCACGCTCGGCGCTCTCTTCGTCGGACCGACTCCGCCACGCATCGAACTCTTCGCTCAGCGAGTTCGCGCGATGCGTCGCTTCGTCCGCGCGTGCAGCTTCTTCCGAGAGCGTCGTCTCGCGCTCGAGCAACGTCTGCGCGACCGACTCGAGCTGCGCTTCGAGCGACGCCGCCCGCGCAATGACCGCATCGCGTTCGCGCGCCGCCGCACTCGCGGATTGCCCCGCTCTCGCCGCTTCGTCCCGCGCGGCACGCACTTCGGACTCGAGCCGCTGTCGCAGTGCCTCGAGCGCCGCGCTCCCTTCGGTCCGCGCCGTCTTGATCCGCTGTTCGGACTCGCGCTTGAGGGCCGACAACTCCACCGACAACGCGATCGCGCGCTTCTGTTCCGCGCCGATTCGCTCACGCAGCTTGCGCAGCTCGTCGCGATCCGCCGGGGCCGCGCCGCGGGACGACTGTTCGCGCTCGGCACTGAGATCAGCATCGATCCGCTGGGCGTGTGCTTCGGCGACGTCGAGCGCAATTCGCAGCTTTTCCGCCGCGCGTTCCGCATCGGTGCGGGCCGCTTCGGTGACGCGCAGCTTCTGCATTCCGTCGGCGAGCTGGCGTCGCAGTCCGCTCGCTTCGTCGGTCAAGCGCGTGAGTCGCGCGGTGACATCGGGCGGCGTCGTCGCGCGCTGCGTGAGTGACCGCTTCAGCGCGACGATCTCCGCAGCCAGGCCTTCGCGCCGTGTTCTCTCGGTCCCCTCGCGCTGATTCGCGACCTTTGCTTCCTCGATCGCGTTCGCGAGAGAGCGCTTCAACGCCGCCTGTCCGCGGCGCAAGGCATCACGCTCGGACCACATCTCGTTGGCGAACGACTCCGCGCTCGACACCCATTCACTCCACGCGGCGTCGCTCTCGTCTCGCTCGCGACGGGCGGTGCTCAGTGCGTCTTCGAGTTCGATGATGCGCCGTTCGATCAGTGCGATGTCCGCGTCTCGCCGCGTGGCCTTCGTCTTCGCGGCACCCTGGCGTTCGCTCGCCGGCCGCATCGACCGTCGCCCTGCATCGGGCTTCGACGGACGCTCGGTCGCTAGTTTCTCCGCAGGCGGACGCGCACTCGTTCGCGCCGGTTTCTCCGCGGGCGGACGCGCGCTCGTTCGCGCGGGTTTCTCCGCGGGCGGACGCGCACTCGTCCGCGCGGTTTTCTCCGCAGGCGGTCGCGCGCTCGTGCGAGCGCGTGCGCCCTTCGATGCCGGTGGCGGCTTCGATGACTGCGGCGAGCGCGAGGCCGCAGGAACGATCACCGGCGGCTCGGGCTCGAGCGACAGCCGCGACAATCGCGTGATCGCGAGTTCTTCGTCGGGCACCAGCGTGAAGTCGAAGTCCTCGTCGGGCGGCGTCTCGCGCGCTGGCGCAGCGGCCGGCTTCACACCCAGCACGCGTCGCGCGGCTGCGGCAATCGCATCGACCCCGGCCCGACGCGTCACGTATGCACTGACCCCGTCGCGTCCGTCGCGCGCCGCTTCGGGCTTGAGCGTCACCGCGACGATCGGCACCCCGTGCAGCGTGGGGGAACGCGCCAGTCGATCGCACACGATCCGCACGTTGCGATCGCGCTGCTCCGCGACGATCACCACGTCGGGACGCGCGCTCTGCGACGCCGTGATCAATTGCGGCTCGCCGGTGACGTGCATCACGTTCGCGCCGATATCGAGCAGCGACCGCGCGAGGGGGTCACGCAGCGCGGGATCATCGTCGAAGAGCAGAACGCGTGTCGGCATCAACAGTCCGCCGGGGGACTGCCAAACGCTAACACGCTGGGTTTTCCGCTCGCGAATTCATCGATCGTCCCATCGCACGCGGCCGTCGTGGCCGTGCGGAGAACTGGCGCCGATCGATCCATCGTGCACGGGCAACGCGCGGCACGCCCGCTGCAGTCGAGTGCATCCGGAAACCACTGTGGGCACGACTTGCGCGAACCCTGATCCCGTTGTCCCGACGCCTGCGCTCGAAACGCACGTCGACGCCCGCATCGCTTCGACGCGACGCGCCACCCTCGTCGCAGTCCTCGTTTTGTCGGGGCTCACGCTGGTCACGATGCGAGCCATCGTTCCCGCGGTGCTTCTCGGCGCGTGGGTCGCCGGCGTCGCCGAACCGCTGTCGGTGCGCATTGCACGCCGATTCGGCGGACGAACCCGGGCCGCATCACTGCTCATGCTGATCCTCGTCGTCGCGTTCGCGCTGTGCGGCGCCGCGCTGATCTTGCCGGTCGTGTCGGACGTCGTGTCGGCGACCCGCGCACTAGGCAAGGCGCTCGGTTCCACGCATTCGCTCAGCGCGGTGGGCTCGGCGCTCGGCAACGGATCGGGTTCGGACGCGGCGCACGCACACACGTCGGCGCAGACGTCGCTCTGGTCGCTGATGCACGACGTCGGTCCGATCGCTGGCGAAGCGGTCGCGATTCTCGCGGCGATCGCGATGCAACTCGTCGCGTTCATCGCCACGACGTACTACCTCGCGATCGACGGGCGCCGCCTGCAAGCGGGGCTCGAACGGCACTCGCCCTTCGGCGCCGAGAACACGCGGCTGTTCATCAACGAGTTCATCGCCGTCGGTCGCGGCATCATGCTCTCGACCGGTCTCGCCTCCCTCGCCACCGCGGTCGCACTCGGCGTCACGTACGCCGCCATCGGCATCCCGCGTCCGCTGCTGCTCACCACGATCACCTTCGTCGCCGCACTTCTGCCGGTCGGCGCACCGCTCGTGTGGATCCCGATCGCTGGGTGGCTCGCGCTGAACGGTCGAGTCGAGAGCGCATTCGTCGTCACGGGGGTCGGGATCGTCGTCGTCTCGGCGGTCATCGATCACGTGATTCGCCCGTACCTCGTTCGCTTCGGACGGCTCTCGCTCCACCCGCTGCTCACGTTCCTCGGACTCATCGGCGGCGTGATGGCATTCGGCGCGTGGGGTGTCTTCCTCGGACCGCTGGTGATCGCGATGACCGCGACCGCAATGCGCGTGCACGCGCAGCGACCCATTCTCGCTCGACGTTCGTTGGTTCCGGGCGAACGCGTGACCTCGGTCTCGATGGCACCGGCGCCCATCTCGCATCGCCCCGTCGCGATCACTCCCACACCGCGGATCGCGCCGTCGATCTGAGCGTGACTGACCTCACCCCGGCTGCCGCCCGCCCCTCTCCCTCCGACGCCACCGCGCGGCACGCGAACGCAGGCGTCGTCGAAAGAGGGGCTCGAAGGATGATGGCGTGGGTAAGAGTGCGGGCAACGAGGTAGTACGAGCGCCAGGGGCGTTGATCGGGCATCTCCCGCGTCGCTTCCGCCCGCGCATCTCCAACGCTCGCCAAGTTTTGCCCCGCACCCGTGACGTCCGGCCCGCCGCACCATCCGCACACAATTCACCGACCACGTTTCATCCTTCGAGCCCCTCTTTCGACGACGCCTCGAGTACGCGCGCCAGGCGCAGGCGTCGGAGGGAGAGGGGCGCGCGGCAGCGGGGGTGAGGTTACGCGCGCACAGCGTCTGTCGTGACGCGCGGCGGCCTTTCCGCTAGGGTGCGCCGCGTGACTCGTCCCGCTTTTTCACTGCGTTCCGGCGCAATCGTATTCGCTCTCGGTACCGCGCTCGTCGCGCCAGTGTCCGGCTGCGTCACGCAGGCGCCGCGCTCGAACTTGAACTATGGCGATCGCGCCCGCAGCGAGTACGAAGCCGCCAAGGAACAACTGGACGGCGGCGACCTGCTCGGCTCGGCGGAGATCTTCCGCCGCATTCGCCGCGAGTACGGTCTCTCGCGCTGGGCGTGGCTTTCCGAGCTTCGCCTCGCGGACATCGATTTCCGCACCGAGAAGTTCGCCGAGGCGATCCAGGGTTACCGCTCGTGGATCCGCTATCACCCGACGCAGCCCGAAGTGGACTACGCGCACTACATGATCGCGCGGTCGTACTACTCGCAGATCCCGAACGACTGGGCGCTCGTCCCGGCTTCGTGGGAACGCGACCAGAGCTCGACAACGGACGCAGCGGACGCGCTCGAGCGCTTCGTGCGCGACTACCCGCAGAGCCGTTACGTCACCGAAGCGCGTGACTACCTCCGTCGCACTCGCGAGCTGCTCGCGCGTCACGAGATCTCCGTCGCCGACTACTACCTCGGACGCAATCGCCCCGAGGCGGCGATCTCGCGGCTGCAGACCGTCGTCGAGTCGTACGCGGACTCGGGGCTCGAACCCGAAGCGCTGCTCAAGATGGGCGAGATCTACCTGCTGATGGGACGCCGCGGCGAAGCACGCGCGACCTTCTCGGTGATCACCACGCGCTTCTCGCGATCGAGCTTCGTCGAAGCCGCGCGCCGCTATCTCAGCTTCATCGGCAATGTCCCCGCAGTAGCGACTCCCGCAGCGTCCCCCGCACCGTCCGCCGCGCCTGCCGGCACCTGAGGTCACGTCATGGACGACACGTTGAAGAACGAACTCATCCTCGCGCGCGAGCACTACGACCGTCGCGAATACGACGCCGCGGAGAAGCATCTGCGCGAAGTGCTCAAGCAGACGCAGAGCTTCGCGGACGTCTACAACATGCTGGGCGTGATCTTTCACGATCGCGGCGACTTCGACGAAGCGCGCAAGCACTTCGAGCAGGCCGTGGCGATCAACCCGAACTACACCGAAGCAGCTCTGAATCTCTCGGTGACCTACAACGACCTCGGGCTCTACTCGGAAGCGCGCAAGACGTACGCGGACATGCGCGAACGCGCGCAGAGCGAGTCGCGCGATCTCGATCCGTACGCGCGCAAGAAGATCGCGAACATGCACAACGACCTCGGCGCTGCGTACGCGGAGTTCGGAATGCTGCACGAGTCGGTGGCGGAGTATCGCAAGGCGCTCCGACTGGCGCCCACGTTCGCCGACGTGCGCACGCGTCTCGGCAGCGTGTTGCGCGAACTCGGCGATCTCGACGGTGCGAAGATGGAGTACCGCGAAGCGCTGCGACACAACCCGCGCTACGTCACGGCGTTGGTCGCGCTCGGCATCACGCAGCTCACGCAGGGGCGCCGCGACGAAGCGAGCGAGTCGTTCGAGTCGGCGCTCGCGGTCGATCCCGCCAACAAGTCGGCGCAGATGTACCTCCGCATGGTGAAAGGCAATGTGCTGCCGTCGACGCCTCCGCCGCCGCCCGCGCGTCCGAACACGAGCGACGTCGAGATCCGACTCGCCGACAGCAGGGTCGACATCAAAGCCCCGCCGCCCGACAAGCTCTAACGCGCGGTGTGCGCCGGCCGTTCCGCGCGCGACCACGCTCCTCCTGCATGATGACGTTCGCGAATGGCGCGACCGCGCGACTCTTCGCTCAGTGGCACTGCAGCGACCCGCGCACCGCCGACCAGTCGCACGCTCGCAGCGCTTCGTCCGTGATCCAGAAGTAGAAGAAGCCGCCGTCCTGGTTCAGCACGAGTTCACCATCG
>CBIHQZ010000092.1:0-11536 GCA_966212315.1 uncultured Myxococcales bacterium | reverse complement strand
GATGCAGCTGCCGTCGATCCCGGCCGCATTGCCGCAGCAACCGATGCGCGCGACCAACGGCGCGCGTCCAGCGGCGCCGGGAATGCCGCAGGGCCCGAGTCATGCGCCGTCACAGCCGCGTCGCGATCCGGCGCCGTCGCGCGATCTCGACGGCATCGATCCGCGCTTGCTCCGGGCCGCGCGTCGACTCGAGGCCGAGCGTCGGACCGACAGTGACGAGGACGTCGACGTCGGCGAGATCGAACTGATCGACGACTGAGCGGCGGTCGATCGCGACCCGGGCCGACCGGAGAAACGCAATCGGCGCGAGCACCGAGGTACCCGCGCCGACACGCCTGCGATCAATCGATCGAGCGACTGCTCAGAGATGCTCGCGGAAGAGCGCGACGAGCTTGGGCTTCGGCACGAGACCGACCTGGCGCGCGACTTCCTTGCCGCCCTTGAACACGATCACCGTGGGGACGCCGCGGATGCCGAATCGGCTCGCGACGCCGGGCGACGCGTCGATGTCCAGCTTGCCCACCTTGAGCTGACCGTCGAATTCCTTCGCCACGTCCTCGACGATCGGCGCGAGTGCCTTGCAGGGGCCGCACCACGTCGCGGTGAAATCGAGCAGAACGGGCTTGTCCGACTGAGTGACTTCCGAGTCGAAGTTCTGGTCGGTTACATTCGAAACGCCGGCGGATGCCATGTCGAAAACCACCTTTCATCGAGTCATCCCCGAGGCGGGAACGACCGAAGTGGACGCGAACATACGACGCGACCCTTGGGTGTCAACGCCGCGCTTGCATGCCGCGTCGATCGATCACGAACGTGGCGGACGCGCTCGGCATTCGGTGACGACTCCCTCGACGATCTCGAAGACATCGTCGGGAGACAGGCGCGATCGCGATCCGTCGGGGTTGCGCGGCGCGCCGCCGATGGTGGAGCCGCCGCCCCAGCCGGCTTCGCGGGCGTTCAGGGCGGCGAGAATCTGTTCGATCGGGAAGAGCTTGATGAACTCCGACTGCTTGGCGACCGTGTACCCCCACGTGCCGTCGGGCAACTGCCGGTACATCACGACGCGCGTGTGACCGTCGCGGAAAAGCGAGGCATGCGCGCGAATTCCGACCGTGCGCGCGAGGACCCAGCCGGTGCCCGTGCGTTCGACCGCGTAACGCTCGTCGACCTCGAAGTCGGCGATGGACGGGCGCGCTTCGCCGAGTGTGTAGATGTCGATCCGACGCGAGACGTCCGCGACGAGGTCTTCGAGGCCGCGATTGTCGAGTGTCCAGTACGTACCGTCGGCGCGCGAAGTCGTCTCGGGTTCGCTCAACCACTCGATCACGTGCCGCGTGCGCGGTGCCATCGGGTAGGCACCCGAGTGCGCGTCGAGCAAGCCCGCGTCGTCGACCAACTCGTGCACGATCTCTTCGCTGGCGCGGTGAGGATTCGCGAGGAGCCAGACTGACAGCGCGGTGTCGAGGTCGACGTCGTTGACGAACACCGTGAAATCCGTCGGATCGAGCCCGAGAATGATCGCGTCGCGCACCTGCTCGGCCGTCGCGCGGGTCGCATGACGAACGCAACCTGCGTGGTGGTCGAAGCTGTATCGCTCGCCGTCCGCGTCGATAGCAGGCCCTTGCACATACCCGTCGAGCGCAATGCTGCGCGATGGGAGGCCCGACAGCGGAACGATCTTTCCGCGCTCGATCACGAGGCGCATTGCGCGATGCGTACTGCACCCCCGCGAGCGCTGCAAGCGTGGCGCTTCTGCACGCTAGCGTTCCCGTTCGTACAGGTTCCACGACTGCCCGCTGTAGATTCGGCGATAGCGGTCAGGGAACCGTGAGGGCTCGTCGCCGAATCCGCCGGCGCGTGTGAGCACGTAGTCGTAGTAGGTCATCGTCGGGTCGGCTTCGCGAAGGTTCGTTTCCCACTCCCATCGCGGTCGAAGCCGAGGCGGGCGCGGGCCGTCTTCGCGGTATCGGAACGGCGATTGCGGGAAGTCGACGAACGAGAACGTCGCCACGGCGCCGCCACGGGTCTGGTAGTACGCGGCAGCGTGCAGGAGCGGCACGTTGCTCGGCACGAACTGACTGCGCATCGCGGGGACGAGCGCGACGAGTCGTCGACCGGGGCGCGCGTGCGCGAGCGCCGCGTCGAGGTCGCCGAGTTCCTGCGCGTCCCATCGTTGAAAATTCGCGCTGAGATCGCGCGAGATGTTCATCGACGCCCATCCGAGCGAAAGCATCACGCACCACGCGAGGATGGTGTGGCGCGTGCGCGAGAAGCCGAGCGCGAGCAACAGCACCGCCGCGACCGCGAAGCGCGTGTGAATGGGCCAGATCCAGCCGTACGACGCGGGTGTCCTCACGAAGAGCAACGCGCAGGCGAACGGAAGCCACGCGATGCGGGCGCGGGCGCGATCGTCGTGGTCGTCGCCGCGCGCGGATCGGTGAACACCGCGCGAGATCGCGAGTGCCGCGAGCAAGGCCAGCCCCCAGATGAGCAGTGCGGTCTCGTCGCTGTCGCCCTGCAGTTGCAACACCGTGTCGCGGAACTCGGCCGGCAACGCCATGCGATCGGGCCAGGTGAGAACGATCTCCTGCCCCACGCCGCCGGCGCGCACCGAGGCGTCGCGCGCGGGGCTTCGCAGCACGAACATCGCGACCGCGGCGAACGACGGCACGAGAAAGAGCAGCTCGCGGAACCATCGCTTCACGACCGATGGCACCGCGCCGACGAACGCACGCAGCACCGCGATCGCGCGCGCATGCCACGCGGCCGACGGGCCTGCGCGCTCGAGTGCATCGCTCGTGGCGGACACGATCTCGCGCGCGTCGAGGAGGAAGAGCACGCCGAGTCCGAGCAGCCCGTACGGAATGAGGTGGGAGTAGAAAGCCGCGAGTGCGACGAGCGCCAACTGGATCTGTCGCGAGCGCGTCGTGCGCTTGCTGCGGTCGGCGAACAGACCGATGCCGACCAGTGCGATCGGCACGCCGAGCAGATAGTTGAGGAAGCCGAGCAGCATCTGCGGGTTCCACAGAAACGGCCATGCGAATGCCGCGAATCGCTCGTCGCCGTTCGTGCGTCGCAACGCGAAGCGCAGCGCATACGGCGTGGTGACGACCGTGAGTGCGACCAACAAGCGGGTGGCGTACTCGACACCGAACACCCCCGAGAGCGGGACACCGAGCGCGTAGACCAGCAGGTACTGCGTGCGCGAGAGGGTGAGTTCGAAGTACTCGCGCAGCGACGGATCGAAGGCGTAGCGCTTGAGGACCGAGATCGCGGCCATGTGCTGCGGGAGGTCTTGCAGCGGCAGGTGCATCGACGCGAAGGCGGGGCGCGCGGCGTTGAGCGTGAAGATCGCGAAGACAATCTCGAACGCGAGGCGCGGCGCGAGTCGGGCGAATGGCTTCACGGCAGGGAGCGCGAGGAGATCACCCGGAGACGGGGGAGCGTCAACCCGGAACGAATCCGCGACCCGGCGACGCGCTCAGTACGGGAGCGAACGGAGCGGTCGGGTGCTGGTTCCGCGTGACGAGATGAGCTGCGAAAGATGGGTTTCTTCCCACTCGCGGGCGCGCTCGAAGTCAGCGTAGTCACGCTCGCGGGCGCGGAACTCGGGCGAGTGATAGACCCGGCGGCCGTTCACCATCGGCATCGGGATCACGTGGTGGAGCATCTCGTGATAGACGACCCACTCGACGAAGTACCGCGGCACGAAGGCCTGATCGAGGGCGGGGTGGATGCGAATGAGCTGTTCGTCGATGAGGTAGAGCCCCATGCGAATGGTCCGGCGTGATTGCCGCCGTCGCCGCGTACTCGATTGCCGTCCCCACGTGATCGGGAGGTTCACCGTGCCGCCGAAGTAACGCTCGCTGAGTGCGCGCTGGATCTCGGCGAGATCGTGCACGTCGCCGGTCGGATCGAGTCGCTCGGGCACCTCGGCGCGCGGGGCACGAATGCGGGTCTGGTGCGCGGCGATGTACCGGTCGATCAATCGCGATGCGAATCGGTCGCCGCGCGCGAAGTACCGTCCCAACGCGTTGACCACTTCGGTGGGTGCTTCGAGGAACATGTGGTGCAGGCGGATCCACCGAGCATCGCCGCTGCGACGGATCGAAACCATCGTGCGGCGGTTGTCGGTGATCGCGAGTGCCACGGTGCCGTGCCCGATCGCGAGCCTGAGCCGTTGCTCGAGCGACGCGCGGGCTGCTTCGTTGGCGAGCGGATTGATCGCGCGAAATGGCAGCTCGGGTTGCTCGACTCGATCGAGCGTCGCTTCGCGCAAGGGACGCGCACTCGTCGTAGAGCGGCCGACCACCGCGCGCGAACGCCGGCCGATCGCGGGCTCGAGACCGAGCGACGCGTGCACGAGCGGGAGCTGATTCACGTCGGCTCGCAAAACCATTCGTCGCCGGCCGTCACCCTAGGAAGACGACCATACCGAGTCAAGCGCTGCGACCCGTCGCGGCACGCGCAGTGTGAGCGTGCGGCGAAACGGTTCCGGCATCGTGATCGGGCGGGTCTTGCTGTTGCCAGCACGGCGGAACGCCCTCAGCGCCGACGCGATCGCGTTGCGCACTTCGAGGTTGCCGCTTCCGACGGTGGTGACGTTCAGTCGCGACGGCGTGAAAATCGTTCGCGCCGCGCGGCGCAGATCGTCGGGCGTGAGCGCGAGCACTTCGCGCCGTCGACGCGCGATGTCGCCCGAGCGTCCCCACAGCGCCCCCGTGGCGTAGTAGTCCGCGAGCGCGCGCGGATCGTCGTCCATCGCCGCGAGGTCGAACGCGTAACGGTGCTGCGCCTTCTGCAATTCGGTCTTCGACGGACCGGCCCCTGCGAGGTCCGCGAGCATCCCGAGGACTTCGTCGATCAGTCGACCGACCGAGCCGTGCGCCACGCTCGAGGCCACGTCCATCACGCCCACGTCGCGGAACAACTCGGCGCCCGCGCTCACTTCGTAAGCCAGCCCGAGTTCGTCGCAGATGCGGCGATGCAATCGGGTCGACATGCCGTCGTCGAGCACGCGCATCAACACTTCGACCGATCGCGCCATCGGTGAGTCACTGCCCGGCGTCGGGAACGCGAGCCGCACGACTGTCTGCGCGCCCGCGATCTCGTGAAGACGCACGCGAGCACGTTGCTGCGTGACCTGCGCCGCGCGGGCCGGGGCGGCGTATCCCTCAGGGAGCCCCGCGAACCCACGTTCGATCGCACGCTGCACCACGCGATGCGGCAACGGCGAGCACACCGACACCACCATGTTTCCCGCGCGGTAGTAGCGCGCGAGGTGCGAGCGCAGGTCCCTCACCGTGAAGCGCTCGATGTTCGCGAGCGTGCCGGTGATCGGATATCCGAGCGGGTGCTCACCGAAGACCTGCAGTCGCGAGAGATTGTCGGCGTTCGCTTCGAGCAGATCGTCGTCGAGCGTTTCGAGGATCTCTTCGCGCACGATCCCCTTCTCGGCGTCGATTTGCGAGAACACCGGGCGCGTGAAGACCGACCCGAGGAGCGCGCATGCGTTCTCGACCGCGGCCGGCGGGACGCCCATGTCGAAGAGCGTGTAGTCGCCGTGGGTCGCCGCCGCGAGGGTTCCGCCGAGTCGCTCGATCGCGTCGTTCAGCGCGAAGGCCGACGGGTGACGGTCGGTGCCGCGGAAGAGCATGTGCTCCAGGAAGTGCGACAGCCCGCTGGTCCGCGGCGTCTCGTGGCGAGACCCCACGTCGACGTACGTCGACACGACGGACCGGTGCAGATGCGGCCGTTGGATGGTGACGACCTGAAGTCCGCTCGGGAGGGTGACGCTGGCGACGCTGTGCATCGTGACGGGGGTCGTATGATCTCGAGCACGGTCGTGCAAACGAGTGGTGAAATACCCTGTCACGAGGTCGCAGAACGGCGGCGAGTTCCAGATTATCCAGACTGCGTCGGCGGGGTTACGCCGTCCGAACCGCCTGGGCGGTCAGGCGCGCGCGCGTCTTTGCCGACCACTCTCGTGGTGAGCGTGTCGGACCACGCGGCGTGACCGCGTCGCCATTCGGCAGCGCTTGCGGAGTCGAGAAGATGTCAGGGACGGGATCGAATCGAGGCCGGGCGGAACGGACTCAGCTCGCGGGCTGGTCCGGCGTTTCGCGGCTGGGCTCGCGCTGCTGGATGAGCGGCGAGTTGCCGATGCGAACCTGACCTTCGCGTTCGCCGGCGCTGCGAAGGCGAGCGATGTACTGCTGCAGCACTTCGCGACGCTTCGCGATCGTGAACGCTTCCATCAGCTGCGTGCGATCGCGCGTGAACTCTTCGCGCGATGCGTTGTGACGCTCCTTGAGGCGGATGATGATCCGGTCGTCGCCGACGGCGACAGGCGCACTCGGGGCCGGGTGCTCCTCGGTGAGCGCGAACGCCGACCGCGCGAGTCCTTCGCTGTGCTCGATGCCGGGGATCGTCGCGCCCGCGGTGAACGGCTGCGTCTCCCGCAGTTCCGGGGCCGCGCTGTCCGAGTGGTTCACCACTTCGAGGGCATTGTTGCCCGGAAGCGTGACCGTCTCGGGAATCGCGCCGCGATAGAACGCGGTGAGCGCTTCGGTGTGGACCGTCGCGCCGACGCTGTCGAGGGTCGCGCCGGGCGCCGAGAGCAGTTGCTGCGCGTGGGTCGCCGCTTCGGTCGCGAGTTCGTTGCCGCGGGTGATGCGATACAGCTCACGCGTGATGTCGCGCTTGCCGTCCGCTTCGTTCACGTCGCCTTCGCGACGGCCGAGCAGCTGAACGATGTGAACGCCGAGCGGGCTGCGAATCACTTCGGACATCTGGCCCGGCTGGAGATTCGGAATCGCGCGCTTCACGTCGTCCGGCGCGTCGACTCGGTCGGGCGCGATCCAGCTCGTTTCGCCCGCGCTGCGCCAGGTGTTCTCGTCTTGCGAGTACAGGCGCGCGAGACGCACGAAGTCTTCGCCCGCGGCGATGCGGCGACGGATCTCTTCCGCGCGCTGCTGCGTGGCGAGACGTGCCGGCTCTTCGGCGCCATCGGGGAAGCGCAGGAGGATCTGACGAACACGAACCTGCAGCGGAAGGTGCTGCAAGCTCTCGCGTCGCTGATCCCACTGATGATTGATCTCTTCCGCGTGCGCCTGGCCGAAAGCGGCGATCGCAGCCTGATCGTCGTCGCGAACCGTCTCGCGGTAGAAGTCGGGCGAGAAGCGCAGATAGCGCAGTGCGACCTGCTCGTGTTGACGCTGGAAGTCGCGCCACACTTCGTCTTCCGAGACCCGCACGTTGCCGGCGACGAGATTGCGCATCGCCTCGGCGAGCATCTCGCGCTCCATCATCCGCTTGTAGTCCGGGATCGTGCGGCCGAAGTAGCCACGGACCCAGTTCTCGAAGTCGTCGTAGTTGAACGGCGGCGGCGGCGCGTCGGGCGAGTTGTTGGGCGAACGCGCGTACGACGGCATGTGCTGGCGTGCCGAGATGCTGCGCGCACCGAACGGTCCGGCGAGCGCGTCGATCTCACGCGATCCGAGCGACACGTAGAAATATCCGTCGCGGATCTCGCGATTCAGATCGTCGTCGCTGAAGTGGTAGCCCAGACGCTCGGCTTCGTGAGCGAGCAGCTCGCGCTCGATCAGCCCATCGACGATGGCCTGACGGAGCACGCGCGAGTTCTGCCGATCGTTCAGCCCTTGCAGACGGGCGAGCGATTGGAAGTCCTGCTCACTGACGGTGTTGCCGTAGACGCGCGCGATGTGATTCACGCGGAGCGAGTTCTGGCTACATCCCCGCGATCCCGGACCCCACTGCGTGCCGAACAAGGCCGCGAGCGAGGCGATGAGGATGACGAGCATGAATGACTGGGATTGCTTGCGAAGACCTTCGAACATGGAACCTCGGAATGGGAGGGCGCGGGATGCTAGACGTCGCGGGCCCCGGTAGCAACCCTCACGTCCCGGCTGGCGCCACGGATTGTCGCGTCGGGTCCACGTAGACCGGCACGTCGATCCGGAAGACCGTCCCGCCGCCGTCGCGTTCGGCCACCGTCAGTGAGCCGCCCATCGAGCGGACGATGTCGTGCGAGACGAACAATCCCAACCCGTTTCCAGCGTCGTTCGTGCTGGTGACGAACGGTTCGAACAGACGCGCGCGAATCGCGAGCGGCAGGCCGGGACCGTCGTCGGCGATCGTGATCCGCGCCAGGTCACCGGGGATCGCGTCGGTTTCGATCCACAGACATCCGCGCCGTTCGCCGAATGCGTTGAGGGCATTGGAGACGAGGTTCAACACCACCTGCGCGAGGCGCGTCGCGTTGCCGAGCACCATCGGCGGATTGCCGTCGCTGCGAATCAGTCTCGCGCGTCCGCGGATTTCGCCGCCGGCGAGTTTGATCACCGAATCGACGACGTCGCGCAATTCGACCGGCCCGAGCGAGGCGTCGCGTGGCGAAGCGAAGCCCATCATGTTGCGAGTGAGCGCGACGATGCGATCGAGCCCGTGCTGCGCGGTCTTCGTGCCGTCGATCAAGGACTGGCGCGCATCTTCGTCGACCGGTCCGGCTTCGAGTCGATCGAGAATGAGTCGCAAGTGTGCGGCGGCGTACGCCGCGGGGTTCTTGATCTCGTGACCGATGCTCGCGGCGATCACGCCGAGGGACGCGAGACGGTCGGCGTGATTCAGCCCGGCTTCCAACGAGCGGAGTCGCGTGACGTCCTCGCCGAAGAACGCGAAGCGCTCGTCGCCCGTCGTCTCGCCCGGCAGCGGAACGAGCTTGCCCGTCATCGCGCGCGCCCCGCCGGCGGCTGACTGGACCTTCATCTCGAATTCCACCGGCCGTCCGAGCTTTCGCGCACGGCGGAAGAGCGCGATGGCCCCGGCGATCTGCGCCTCGTCCGCGCCGAGTTCGCGATCGGTCTTTCCGCGCAGCGCGTCCGGCAGAACGCCGAGCAGTGCGGCCGCCTGCGGGTTGTCGTCGATATGGAGCAGATCGGTTCCTTTCACGCCGCGAATGCCGATGGCGATGGGCGCATGGAGGAACAAGTCGCGCAGCGTTCGATCCAGTAGTGCCGCGCGCGCTTCGGAGTCGCGGAGATCGGTAATCTCGACGTTCATGCCGACGGTGCCGCCAAATGCTTCGCGCGGGCCGAACGGTGCAATCACGTTCAAGAAGCGACGCGGGCGCCCGTCGACGTAGTACTCGACTTCGCCACGCACGATCTCGCCGGCGAGTGCGCGTTGATTGTTCGCGCGCCACACGGCGACCGTGGCTTCTTCGACACCGGGACGCGCTTCCAGACGCTGGCCGATCTCGAGGCCCCACCGCGAGCGGGCGGCGGCGTTCATGTACACGACGCGGTCGTCTCGATCGCGTGCCCACACGTCGAACGGCAGGTGTTCTGCCAGCACTCTCAGATCGGGCTCTTCGCGGTCCTCCCCGTCGGCCATCGCATCCTCCCGCAGCGCTTCGATCAGTCCGACGAAGCGTTGCGCAGCGCTCCCTCGTTCACGGCCTCGATCGCACGCGTCGCCCGCAGCCCGGGCGCGATCGGCGCGGGGATCAGCTCGGACGACGCGAAGTGCTGCACGAACCGCGGATCGCGCGCGTACGGGTCGGCGAGGAGCTTCTCCTTGATCATCGAGTTGTACTGATCGAGCGAGTTTTCGAGCGTGTTGGCGTTCATCACGACTTCGTCACCCGTGCTGCGCGCGTGTCGGGCGAGCCCGGGAATCGCACTGTGCTCGGGGGCGTAGGCATCCATGCAGATCCCGTTTTCGCTGACGGTGTACGAGCCGCTCTCGGGCGCGCGGAACAACAGACTCTGGTTGCCGTACGTATGCCCCGGCGTGGACAGCATCGTGACGCCTTCGCCGAGTTTGTAATCGCCGTCGAGCAACACCAGGTCGTCGGTCCGAACGCCCGAAGCCGAGTCGCCGATCCACCACGGACGCTGCAGCGGATGAATGTCGCGCGAGGCTTCCCAATCGCTGCGCTGAACGAGGTACTTCGCGCGCGGATAGAGCTTCGGCGTGACAGCAGTGCCGAGAAACGGACGGAGATCCTGCACGTGCTGATGATCGAACGCGACGAAGTCGATCGATTCGGGACGCAGTCCGAGGCGCTCGAGTTGAACGTGCACCGGCGGCGACGAGAGAAAACGATCCTGCACGATCTTGCTGAACGGAAGCTTCGCCGCGATGCCCGCGAAGAACGGCGCGCGCGCGGAACGATCGGGGATCGTCGGATTCATCAGCAGCACTTTCGGTACGCCGCGCTGCATGAACTGCACGACGAGCGCGCGGTTCTGGAAGAACAGATACGGGAACGGCAGTGTGCAACTGCGATTGAAAGCGTAGGCGATCGGGTACGGCGCCTTCGACACGTCGAGTGTTCGCACCGCGATCGCCGGAAGTTCGCGGGTGAAGTCGCGCTTGAACTGCGGTGCGATCGAACGGATCGCGTCGAGTCGGCGGCGCGCGTTGGTCGAGCGGTGCGTGTCGAGCCACGCGTCGAGTCGAATGAGGCCGACATCTTCGGGGGCGAGCATGGGAAGCGAGTGTAGCCGGGGAATGCGCGTGCGAACGCGGTGGACCAGCAGAATCGGGGCAGGGGAGAAGCTCGACGGCCGGGCGCGGCCTCGACTCTGTCAGCGCGCGCGCTCGCGTGACTTGCGCGCGATCAACCCGTCGAACACGCGCGATACGAGCCGCGGGACGAGGCCGTTGACCGTGCGGAGCATGCGCGTCTGCACATCGACGAGGATGAGGAACTCGCCGCGACGATCGATGGCGGCCACGATGGAATCGATGACCCGCTCTTTCGGCGCGAACGGGAAGATGTCGTAGAGCACGGGGCGCTCGGGGAGATTGCGGACCATCGGGGTGTCGATGGCGGGCGGACAGAGCACCGAGAGATCGATGCCTTTGCGGGCGAGGTCGCCGTGCACCGATTCGCAGAAGCCGAAGACAGCGAATTTCGAACCGCAGTAGCCGGCGAATTCGGGCATGCCCTTGAGACCGGCCCCACTGGAGACGCAGAGGATTCGTGCGCCGCGTGCGAGTACGCGCGATGCGTGCACGATGAGATGCACGGTGCCGAGGTAGTTCACCATCACGTCGGCGCGGCAGTCCTCGATGCGCAGTCGGTCGAGTCCGCCGGTGTGAAGAATGCCTGCGCCGTGGAAGACGAAGTCGGGGAGGAGCGCGGTGTCTCGGAGTGCGGCGAAACCCGCGGCGACCGATGACTCGTCGGACATGTCGACGCGGCGGGTGATGACGTTGGCGCCGTGGCAGAGGGCGCGCGTTCGTTCGAGGCCGGCCTCGTTGAGATCCCAGAGGATCAGATGCTTCACGGTGGGTGCGAGACGTTCGGCCAGTGCTTCGCCGATGCCGCTGCCGGCGCCAGTGATGAGGACGATCGTGGGGGCGGTGCGCATGGTGGCGAAGGGTATCGCAGCGTCGCGCGCGCGTACTGGTCGCGTGCCCGTGGATCGAGCGCGACGCGCGAGAGACTCGAGCGGGGTCACGATCACGATCACGATCACGATCACGATCACGATCACGATCAGGA
>CBIHQZ010000091.1:0-11543 GCA_966212315.1 uncultured Myxococcales bacterium | reverse complement strand
GTCCGAAGGCACGCGCGGCGAATGCGACACGGCCGAGATCGCAGCACAGGTCGAGGCCGATCTCGCGCCGAACGCCGAGCGCATCGGTGCACGCGTTCGGTACGACGTCACGCCGGCCCGGATCGAATGCAGCCCGGTTCTCTTCCGTCAGGTACTCGCGAATCTCGTGGAGAACGCGCTCAAGTACAAACGCACCGGCGTCGAACCCGAGGTGTCGGTCACGGGCACCGCCAGCGACCGCGAGTACGTGCTCACGGTGGCGGACAACGGAGTCGGCATGGAACCGGATGTCGCGCAGCGCATCTTCGAGCCGTTCTACCGCTCGCCGCGTGTCGCGCACGTCACGGGGACGGGGCTCGGTCTCTCGATCGTGAAGCGGATCGTCGACACGGCGCACGGGACGTTGTCGGTCGATTCGGTACCGGGTCGCGGCACGACGTTCGTCGTGCGACTGATGCGTGTGCAAGACCACGCCAGATCGGCGGGTTGATGCGGTGCGGGCTCGTGCTGCTCGCAACGGTGACGCTCGCGCCAGCGATGGCGAGTGCCAGCGAAACCGCAGCCCCGGATGTGTACGACGACGTTCGCGCCGATGCGCCGATCGATGCACACGGACTGGTCGATCTCTATCTCGCGCACGACGTCGCCAACCCTGCGTCGCATCGCAACGAACTTCGCGCGTTCGACTTCCGCAGCAACGAACCATCCATCGGATTCGCGCGCCTCACCCTCGCGCACCGCCCTCATCGATTCGGATTCCGCATCGATGCCGGCTTCGGCGACACGACCGATGCGCTGTTCCGTTCCGATCCTGCATCGCTCCAGCACCCCGGGATTGCGCGGTGGTCTTCGTACGTCACGCAGGCGTTTGCCACCATCGATCTCCCGCTCGGTCGCGGCGTGCAGATCGATGCAGGCAAGTTCGCGACGCCGGTGGGCTACGAAGGAAACGAGAGCATCGCCAACTGGAACTACTCGCGTGGTCTGCTCTACGACTGGGCCGAGCCGTCGTTGCACACCGGGATTCGCGCCACCGTTGCGCCGAGCGACAGATTCGCGCTCTCGTCGTTCCTGCTGAACGGATGGAACACCAACGTCCTCGACGGCAACGGGCTGCGCTCGTTCGCGCTCGCGGCGATGTGGAAACCGAACAGCGTCTTCGGCATCACCGTCGTCGACATCGGCGGCCTCGAACGCGATCCGGTTCGCTTCGCAAACCGTGCGCTCGCGTTTCGAAACCTCGTGAACGCATCGGCGACATGGAATCCCGAACGACATCTCTCGTTCGTACTGACCGGCGACTACGGACACGACGCGGCACGCGGCGGCGTCGATTGGTGGGGCGTCGGCGGCTACGCGCGCGTCGAGCCGACTCGATACTTCGATCTCGCGATGCGCGCCGAACTCCTCGCCGACCCGCAAGGGTTCGTCACCGGCGTCGCGCAGCACGTGGCGGAAGTGACATCGACGATCGACGCGCACTGGATCCGCGGCTCGACGCGATTCGTCGCGCGCCTCGAGTACCGCCACGATCAATCGAGCGCGACGAGCATGGCACCGGCTTCGACGTCCCCGCGGAACCGTCAGGACACGTTGACAGCGGCGCTCCTCGCGACATTTTGAGTGGGCCATCGCCGTGCGAAATGCAGATGCACGCGTGACGAGAGCTTCCCGCCACCGACGAGCGCGGCTCGCGTTACCCGCCGCTGGCTTCGTGCGTGTCCACGATCTCGCGCACGATCGCGAGCAGGGTTTCGATCGGGTACGGCTTCGTCAGGTACGCCGCGATCGGTCCGTGCGCAGCCTGCCCCGAGAGTCGCGCGCCGGCCGAGGTGATCACGACCGGGATCGACGCGAGGACAGTCGATCGCGAACGTGCCTCGCAGAACGCCCATCCGTCCATCTGCGGCATCATCATGTCGAGGATGATCAAGTGTGGCGCGGGTGACCGCTCGAGATATTCGAGCGCTTCGCTTCCGTCGCTCGCACACGCGACGCGATAGCCTTCGTCTCGAAGGATCATGCAGACCGCGTCGCGAATAGACGACTCGTCGTCGACGACGAGAATCGTCGCACCCGTGGAGTCGGTGCCGTCAGCGTCCGCGGTCGTCATGGCGATGTTCCGCGTCGCGTTCGCGATCGTGCGGAAGTGATCGGACCCTACTCTGCCGTCGATCGAGCGGCGGACATTTCGATCGCGGCCCTTCCATTCGCGTCGGCGCATCACGCGTGTGTGCAGTCGTGAACCACTGCACGCCCGCCGATCGCATGATTCCTGGATTGCACGCTCGCGTCCTCGATCTCGCGCCCCGTCTCGACGACGCGAAGTCGGTGCGACCTCGCGGCGAGTTGCGTGGCGTGGCGTCGAGATCGTGACGATCAGCCGTGCCGTGCGGTCGGCGGCAATCAGCGCGGCGCTGGTTCGTTCATCAATCGCGATTCAATAAGGGCAACGTGGCCGGTTTGTGTACGTACGATCCGTCGCAATGGAATCTGGCGCTCTTCCAACGCATGCACACCGAAGGCTGGACGCGCAATCCGAACGCGACCGCCGCCCTCGGTGACACCGCGGCGCTCGGATCCACGGCGAGCGGCAACGCGGTCTCGGATCAGTACGCGAGTGTCTTCGCGCTGCCGTCGCCTTGCTACGCGTTCCGTTACGCCGCGGTGCAGGTCGGAAACATCGGGCAGCCGGGCTCCTCGTGCAGCACCGGGCGCGCAGCGAACAAGCTCGACGCGGTCGCCGGGCTCGACGCCAATGGCTTCATTCCGTACCTGTTCCATCGACTGCCGTGGGGCGTGACCGCCGGCCCCGACGCCGTGACCGCGACCGCGAAGCTTCAGTCGACCGACATCTACTTCATGCTCGATACGACCGCGTCGATGTCCTCTGTCGACGCCGCGCTCGCCACCAATGCGACGCTCTTCAGCGTGGGCGACTTCGCCGCCTTACGGCATCGGGACCGACGTGATCTATGACGACGGCGATTGCGAAGATGCTCACGAACTACCGGATGGACGTCTCCGCGATCGCGCTCGACGACCCGAGCACTGCCGTCGACGAGCGGTGCTTCATCGCGAATCCGGCCGGCACTCCGAGTGGCACGGTGCGTCTCTCGCAGACGACCCTCGGTGAGCCCGCGCCCTACGCCGCCGGCGCTTGCACCGGTACGGTGTCCGCCGGTGGAACGCCGTACATCGCGCAGGGATGTGCGGCGAACACGCGCGTGAACTTCCGCGTCGACTTCGCGAACAACTGCGTTCATCCCTCCACGACCGTCGATCAGTACTTCAACTTCAACGTCGTGGTGCGCGGCAACGATCGGTTCGAACTCGAGCGCATCCCGCTAACGATCGTCGTTCCGCGCGCGACGATCCCGACCAGCGGAACGTACTGGTACAACATCGACGCGAGCACCGCGTGCGGGCCGGGGCAACAGCCGTCGTGGCGGCAAGTGTTCAGCGACGTGACGCTCCCTTCTGGCACGAGCATCCAAGTCGACGTGCGCACCGCCGCTTCGTTGGCGAATCTCGCGAGCGCGCCGCTTGTTCGTCTCGGCACGATCACCAGCGCGCCGGCGCCCGCGTTGCCCGTGGGAAGCGACATCGCCGCGGCACTCACCGCCACGATGCAGTCGCCGAATCTCCCCTACCTGCAGGTCCGCTTCACGCTCTTCACCAGCGGCTCTGCGTCGCCTGTTCTCAACGCGTACCGCACCCAATTCAGCTGCATCGACAACCTCTGAGCAACGACCGTGAACAATCGTTCGAACGCGTGCCTGGTCGCAGTCGGCGCTGTGGCTCTTCTCGCGTGCGGTGGCCCTCCGCCTCCTCCCGATGCGACGGACCTTCGCGACGTCGCGTGCGTCTTCTGCGACGGACCAGTCGCCGATCGGCCGACAGTCGATCGAGTCGTCGCCGAGGACAGCGCGACGCTCGATGCGGACCTCGACGCAGCGTCCTCGGATGGCGCATCCGACGCTGCCATCGACGTCATCATCCCCGACGTGCCGCCTGGAACCTGCGCGCCGGTCGGTGACGGCGTGAAGATCGCGAACGAAGCGCGGATGCTGACTCGCCCGGTGCTCGTGTCGGCGAGCGCGGGTCGGGCGGCCGCGTCGCGATGATGCGACTCGACGCGGCGCTCGCCGAACTCGAGGGGCCGAGCACAGTCGCCGTCGCCGTCGATGGCGATGCAGTTCGAATCGCTGCGTCGGGGACCGGGCTCTACGCGATCGGCTGGACTGACGTGCTTGCCGCGAACACGATCTCGTCCGTACAGCCGATGCGGTGCACGCCCTGAGGCGGCGACGAGCAACGCGGTGCGCATCCCTGCATGTCGCAGGGGCTCATTTCGCCATGCTCCGAAGCTCTTGAGCTTCGCGCGGTTGGCGCACGTCACAGGATACGAAACTCGCGTTGTGTGACCGATGTGGCAGACCCTAGTCTTCAACACAGATTGCGAACGCGACTCACCCCACTAAGCGCTCCCGCACTCGCACTCGTCGGGAGGCGCGTGAAAGAAGCTCTTCATCGAGATGCCGTAGGCGTCGGCGACGGCGGTCAGCGTCGAGATCGTCACGTTCACTTCGCCGCGCTCGATCTTGGCGAGATGCACCGGATGGATTCCGATGTTCTTCGCCGCCACTTCGCACGTCCATCCGATCTCGGTGCGATGCGCGCGCAAACAGCGGCCGATGCGCTGCTTCTCTGTTTCGATCTTCACGCCGACGCCTTCGCGTTGATGGATCTCGGAAGGACCGTGGCTGAATGGTGACTTCGCCATGTGTCTTGGCTCCGCAACAGCAGTGCCAGCCGGGCTCGCTCCGTTGGTGTGAACATCGCCGCCGTCGTCGGTCATCCGCGCTGACCGATCGCAGCGCGTATCGGAGGGCGTCGTGACGGGAACCGAACGCGACTCCGCGCCGCCCGGGCTCGCGAACATTCTGGTCGTCGACGACCACGTCGAGAATCTGATCGCACTCGAAGCGGTCCTCGCGCCGCTCGGTCAATCGCTGGTCCGCGCGGCTTCGGGCGAGGAGGCGCTCAAGGCGCTGCTCGCTGACGAGTTCGCACTGATCATCATGGACGTCGTGATGCCCGGGCTCGGTGGCTTCGAGACCGCCGACCTCATCAAGCAGCGCTCGCGCACCCGCAACGTTCCGATCATCTTCGTCACCGCCGTCGATCGCGATGCGCTAACGCGAGGGCTGGCCTACGAACACGGCGCGGTGGACTTCATCAGCAAGCCGTACGACCCGAAGGTGCTCTGCGCGAAGGTCTCGGTATTCGTAGACCTCTATCTGCAGAGTCAGCGGATCAAGCATCAGGCTGCGCTTCTCGCGGAGCGCGAACAGGACGCGGTGCTTCTCGCGCGCGAACAGGCGGCACGGGTCGAGGCCGAACGTGCGACGAAGACGCGGGACGATCTGTTGGCGACCGTGTCTCACGACCTTCGCAATCCGCTCTCGGCGATCCTGACGGCGGTCGCGTTGATGCGGCATGCGCTCGCGAGTCCGTCGCCTTCGGAACGAGCAGTCCGACATCTCTCGGTCGTGGAGCGATCGGCGACTCGCATGGAGGTGCTGATTCGCGATCTGCTCGACATCTCCGCGATCGAGAGCGGGCAACTCTCGATCGAACTCGCGATGTGTGACCCGCGGATACTGGTCGCCGATGGGATCGAGCTGCTGCGGCCGGTGGCCGAGGAGAAATCCATTCGTCTGACCGTCGATGACGGCGCGAGCGATGCGAAGGTGCTGTGCGACCGCGACCGGATCGCGCAGGTGTTCGGCAACATCGTCGGCAACGCGATCAAGTTCACCCCCAGGGGCGGCGCGATCACGATCGCTACGAGCAGCGCGACCGATGGCGTTCACTTCTCGATCACCGACACCGGCCCCGGAATTCCGGCGGCGGAACTCCCGCGCGTGTTCGATCGTTTCTGGCAGGCGAAAGAGACGGCCAAGGCAGGGACCGGACTCGGCCTCTCGATCTGCCGCGGCATCATCGAAGGGCACCGCGGTCGCATCTGGGTCGAGAGCACGATCGGGGTGGGGACGACGTTCCACTTCGTGCTGCCGACGGAGGCGTCGTAAGCGAAGGCGTTCGTCGTGCCGCTCGCGGTCCGAGGTCGGACCATCGCGCGTGCAGAGGACGTCGATGCGACCGTCACGGTGAGATCACGCCGATCGGTCCGGTCGTGGGGCGCGGGCGCCTTCGCAGGCGCGCTCGCAAGCCGTCAGGTAGGTCCGGTCGTCGCTCGCGAGCGACGGGTGTCTCATGACGGAGACGCTGCATCGTCGACCGACGAGCACGAGTGGAGTGACGGGGTAGTCGTCGGTGGCTCTTGCAGCACGGCCGAGATCGCGCGCACGCAACTTGAACGAAAGGCGAGCTATGGAACTTTCGACACAGCGTCCCTTCGGAGTCGTCACTGGCGCATCGAGCGGCATCGGACTCGAATTGGCGAAGCAGTTCGTCGCTCACGGCTTCGACCTTCTGATCGCGGCCGAGTCGGGCGATCTACTCGGCGTCGCGAACGAGCTGCGCACCGCGGGCGCCGAGATACACACGCTCTTCGTCGATCTCTCGCGCTACGAGGGCGTGCGGCAGCTCTATCAAGCGGTGCGCGAGACGGGCAGGGCGGTCGAAGCAATCGCGATCAACGCTGGCGTCGGTGTCGGCGGAGAGTTCACGCACAACGACCTCGGAGAGGAACTGCGATCGATCGATCTGAACGTGAAGTCGACCGTGCAACTCGCGAAGTACATCGTGCCCGGAATGATCGAACGCGGACGCGGCAGGATCTTGTTCACGTCGTCGATCGCCGCGACCATGCCGGCGCCGTACATCGCGGTCTACGGCGCCACGAAGGCCTTCGTGCAATCGTTCGCGCTCTCGTTGCGCGACGAACTGCGAGACACGGGCGTCACGGTGACGGCATTGTTGCCCGGCCCGACGGACACCAACTTCTTCGATCGCGCCCACATGCAGACCACGAAAGCCGGGACCGAGACGAAGCAGGAGAACGATCCGGCCGACGTCGCACGCCAAGGCTTCGAGGCGATGATGGCGGGACGTCAGCAGGTCTTCGCGGGCTCGTTGAAAACCAAGGTTCAAGGACTGATGTCTCGCGTGCTCCCCGAGGCGACGAAAGCCAGGATGCATCGCAAGCAAACGCAGCCGGGCACCGCGCACAAACACTGAACCGGCGACGGCGCGGCACGAGGCACTGGTGATCCGTTCTCGGGCGCGATCTCCCGCTCCGTCCGGTTCGCGCGGCGTGATCCGTGTCGGGAGCCGAACCGCCCGTCGTGGCGTGACCGTTCCGCGCTCCTATCATCGCGTGATGAGACACCGCATCGTCGTGACGTCGATACTGCTCGCGGTGCTCGCGACCTCGTGCTCGACGGCGTCGACGCAATCGGAGTGCGCGACGATCACACAGCACTGCCACGCGATCGATCCCGGCTCGGGTCCGATTCACGATTGTCACGAGTTCGCGGAGACATCCGGTCGCACGCCATCGGACTGCGCGATGCGTCTGACCGAATGCCTCGCGGTGTGTGTGGGAATGGATGCAGGCAGCGATGTGACGACCGCCCCGGACTCGCCGTGACGGAATGCGCGACGAGAACTCAGCGCGTCTGCACGACGATCGAGCCGCGCGCGTCGAGCCATCGCCCCGGGTGGAAGCGATAGCCTGCGCCTTCATGCTGCCATTGACCGACGGACCACGATGCGGCACCCGTCGGCGGGCGCTCCCAGTGACCCGGGGTCCACGTGTGCGCAGTGCCGTTCCAGTTCCAGTAGCCGGCGACCCAGAGATAGCCAGGACCCGGAGAAGCGCCCTGCGCCTCGACGACCGCGGGCGGCGGCGCGGCCTGGACGACGGTCGCGAGCGGCGGGGGATTCGGCGGAACGATGGTGGCGTACCCGAGCGGCACCGGCGTGGGCGCAACGGCGACTGCTGTGGCGGTCGGCGTGGGCGCAACGGCGACGACCGGCACTGCGGCGGGCGGCGGCTGCGTCATCTCCGTGCCGCGGCGATCCATCCAGTGACCTTCGCGATAACGCCATCCACGGTCGCCCCGCTCCCATCGCGGCGGCGTGAAGTTCTGCGCGCCGCTCGGCGGCTGCATCCAACGTCCCGAGGTCCACGCGTACTGCGAGCCGTTCCAGGTCCAGTAGCCCGCGATCCACGTGTAGCCTGCACCCGGCGAGGGCGTTTGCGTCTCGGTCACCGTCGGCGGCGGCGGAACGTTCGTCACGACTTCGGCACTCGCGACATTCCGACCATCGCGATCACGGTCTCGGTCGCGGTCCCGATCTCGGTCGTGACCTCGATCCCGATCATGGTCCCGATCGTGATCGTGATCTTCGCGCCATTGCCCGGGCTCGTAGCGCCAGCGGCCGTTCTGGTTCTGCCATGCGCCCGCGACGTACGTCTGATTGCTCTGCGGCGGCTGCACCCAGTGGCCACCCGCCCATTGATACTGCCGGCCGTTCCACACCCACGTGCCTGCGACCCACGTGTATCCCGGGCCCGGTGAGGCCGGTTGCAGTTCACTCACGGCCGCCGGCGGGGCGGTGCGCGTTTCGACCGCAACGGTCGGAAGCGCGACCACGATCGATGCCGACGGCGCGGGCTGCGCGGGTGCGGCCACGACGACGCCACGACGACCTGTCCAACGCCCTTCGCTGAACTGCCATCCAGCACGCGTGCGCGCCCATCGCGGCGCCACGTACGTCGTCGCCCCCGTCGGAGGCGCTTCCCATCGACCCGCCGCCCACACGTACTGACTTCCGTTCCACGACCAGTTGCCCGCGATCCATCGATAGCCCGCTCCCGGCGACGCCGGACGCGCCTCGGTGACCACGGCCGGCGGACGCGCCGTCGCGGTGATCTGCGCTTGCGCGGTTGCGCCGACCTGCGCGGAGGCCGTCAGTGGTGCGAGCGCGAGCGCGGGAACGAAGAGCGAAACCAACCATCGGCGAGTCGTCATCCAGACCATCCTTGTTGCGCGTGAAGTGAGACGTGGCGGAGTGAACGCCATCGACGATGCGACGCGAACGAGAATTCACTCGCGCAATGTTTCGGGTCAGCCGCCGAACGGATGTTGGGGAATATCGACGATCGTCGAGTGCGCGCATCGCTCCCGCGAGCAGTCCACTGCGGCGCCGATGACCGTGGGGGGAGAAATGGAAGCGCCCCGCCGGCGAACCGGCGGGGCTGTATTCGGTCAGAGATCACACGCTATCCGGTGCGTTCCTTGGGCCGGAAGCAAAGAGTTCGTCGCACTGCCCCATGTCATTCGTTGGCGGGCGCATCGATTCCCGAAATGGTGCCGCCCCGACGATGACAGTGTGCTGTCATCTCGAGACGCAACCGCGGCGAGGCCCGCTTTCTCGGCCGTAGAACACGCTGGAGACCGCAGGGCCCAAAACTCACGACGCCCCTTCCATCCCCTCCACCTCGAACACACGTTGCGCGCATCACCCAAGAGGAGGCGGTGTCATGGGAGCAGCCGAGAGGCCACTGAGCCCCGGATTCGTCGAAGTCTGCAACGCGTGCGGTGCATCGAATCGCGTGCCTTTCGCGCGCGCGAACCAGGCCGCGAAATGCGGTCGCTGTCATACGGCCGTGCGTGCGGCGGGCGCACCGATCGAGGTCGACAGTGCGCAACTCGAAGCGCTCGTCCGTTCTTCACCCGTGCCGGTCGTGGTCGACTTCTGGGCCGACTGGTGTGGTCCGTGCCGGGCCCTCGCGCCGCAACTCGATCAGGCCGCGCGCTCGATGAGCGGCGACGTCGTGGTGGCGAAGCTCGATGTCGATCGCAACCCCGAGGCGGCATCGAAGTACGGTGCGCGAGCGATTCCGTTGCTCGTGATGTTCGCGAACGGACAGCCGGTCTGGCGGGAGACGGGCGCGCGTCCTGCGGCGCAGCTCGAGCGCTCGATCCGCGCGGCGATTCCGGCCAACGACACGAGCCGGTGATCGCGCACGAAGAGATGCGTTGACTCACCGGCGCATCGGCTTATGTTCGCGCTCGGTCCCCGATCGAAAGTGAGGGGGCGATTCGGTTTCGACGTGGGTTGCAATGATACGACTGCGTGGCCGCCGGTGTTCGTGACGGCGTAAATACTGCGAACAAACAGAGCTGCGAACGATAACGCGGTTCCTTTCGCTCAGGCTGCTTAAACAGTCCTGACGAACGCCCCCCGGCAAGCTGACCCGGCGTGACGGTAAGGGTGTCATTCAATGGGTTGCTCTGCGGCGACGCGCTTCGCGCCGTGGAAAAGACACAGAGGCGATAACCGTGACGAGAGCCTGTCGGTCGGCGAATGGCACGGTGAAATAAAAGATCGACTAGGTCCCGTAGATGTCGTGTTTGCGCGCTTGCGGACCCGGGTTCGACTCCCGGCGCCTCCACTGAATCAGGAACGCCCTCCCGTCGACGTGACGGTGCGCCTCCGAATCATGCGCACCGGACCGAGAATCAGCGACCCCGACAACGCCCACGCGATGGTGGTCGCGCGTCGAATGAGATGCCAGTGTGGCCCGTCATGGAGCCGAAGCCGCCCGACGCCTACGAAGTCCGCTACATGCCGACCGACGGCGCGCTGATCCATCGCGAGCGCATGGTGCAGCAGTACCATTGGGTCTTCCTCGTGATGGCGGCACTCCCGCTCGTCGTCGGTCTCGGGATGCTCGTCGCGAGTGCGCTGAGCGCGATGCCCGCCGCGATCGCCGCCGCTCCCCTCGGCCTCGCCGCGCTTTTCGCTGCGCTGTGGGCGACGTTCAGCGTCCTCCGCGTGCGCGTCTCGTCGCGCGAAGTGCTCGTGCAACTCGGCCCGCTCGGACCGCGGCTCGCGCTCGCGAACATCGAGAGTTCGCGCGTCATCGCACGGGAGCCCGGCCGGTACAGCGCGGGCAAGTACCGCATCATGCCGGACGGGACACGCGAACACTGGTTCATGATGTCGACCGAGGTGAGCGAGCTGGTGGAGATCCTCGCGCGCGAGGAGAAGGGGACACGCCATCGCGTGGTGCTCTCGTCGCACGACCCCTCGCGATTGGTACGCACGATCGAGGAAGCGCGCGCGAAACTGGCGGGCGGTGTGCGAGTCGATGCATCGGACGCGAGTGCGCCGAACTCGGGCGAGGAGCGAGGCGTTGTCATCGAGGAGGCTCGGAATTCGACGCGACGGTGACGCCGGAACCGCGAGCGACCCGAACTCAGACCCGCTCGAGCAGCGCGTAGCCCATCATCGTGCGCAGCGCTTCCTTCGCGCGCCCGGGCAGCACGGCCTTCACGGGCAGGAACCAGATCGGCCACGGCACCGGGCGGCCCATCTTCTCGCCCTCGACGACGAGGTGGCGTCGGCTCGTCGTGTTCCAGCCGTGCGCCGCGTAGAACGCCACCGCGTCCTTCGCGCCGTCGCGGATCGGCGCGTTCTTGAACTTCACGCCGCGCGCGCGCACCGCGCGGTTCAAGAAGGGCGCGCTGTAGTCGATGATCCAACGCCGGAACACGTCG
>CBIHQZ010000090.1:0-11603 GCA_966212315.1 uncultured Myxococcales bacterium | reverse complement strand
CCCCTGCCCCGATGGCGCGACGTTCACTCGCAGACCGACTGAAGCGACTCGAAGACCGATCGGATGCAGTGACGCCGCGCTCGTGCGCACGCCGGCTTCGCGCGCTCGATGCGCACCTGCAGAAAGCGCGCACCGAGGCTTCTCCGTCGGGCGCGCTTCGTCGCGCCAATGCGCGCGCGGTGCTTTTCCAACTCGAGGCCATTGCGCGTGCGGCACGGAAGATCGTCGACGACGAGATGTTCGAGCCCGTGTACGTCGCACTGAAGGGCCTCGAGGACGCATTGGGCGCGGTGGACTTCGCGAGCGGTGTGCTCGCGCGCATCGGTGCCGCCGACGATCCCTCCCTCCGCGCGTACTTCACCGGTCGTCGCGCCGAAGCATGCCTCGCATCCGATCGACGCCTCGCCGTCGACGGATGGTGGATCGATGGCGGCGAGACGTCGGAGGCGATGGACCGCGTGCTCGACGTGATCGAAGACGTTCGCTGGCCGCGCGATCGCAAAGAGCGTCGCGCGTATCGCGAGTACTACGCAGACCAGGCCACTGGGATCCAGGTGCGCATCGACGATGGCGGTTTCGATTTCGACGCGCTCGAAGCCGGCGTTCACGAACTGCGACGCCGCGTGCGTTGGCTGAGCATCTTGCCGGGTGCGCTCGACGGTTTGTTCGTTCGCGACGAATCGCAACCGATCGAGCCGAAGCTCTCGGCGTATTGCACGCCGGAGATCGTGGCCTCGCCGTACAACCGGCTCCCGCGCAACGAAGAGGTCGGCGACCCGATCGCGATCGATTCATCGGCGTTCCTCGCGATGAGCTGGTTCATCGCCCGCGTCGGCGAATGGAAGGATCGCGGCCAGTGGAGCGAAGCGTTGCTCGGCGCATCGCGCGATCTCGGTGATGCACCGAAGGCCGCGGGGACCCGCGCGCGTCGGGTGCTCGGCGACGACCTGGTCACCCACGGCGTCGTCGCGAAGGCCGTCGGCGACATCGCGGTGAACTTCGTGCGCGACGATGTTCTCGGCCGTCTCGCGCGCAGCGTCGAAGACTAACGCGCTCGCTCGACTCGCTCCGCAGGATCCTGCCGATAGAAGTCCTTCAGCAACTCGTACAACTCCGCGCGTTCGCTCCGCAGTGCGAGCGGTCGTTCGAAGAACGCTTCCGTCGCGACCGCGAAGAACTCGGCTTCGTTGGTGGCGCCGTACGCGTCGAGCACTTCGCGCCGGCCGCGTTCGGTGTCGCGTTTGAGCGCGAGAAACGCCTCGGAACAGATCTCCGCCCACGCCTTGCGTTGCCCGCGCGACTCGAGCGGCGGCGTCCCGTCCGCGTCGCCGTCGATCATGTCGATCTTGTGTGCGAACTCGTGGAACACGAGATTGCGGCCATCGTTCACATCGCGCGCGCCGCGTTTCACCGAATCCCACGCGAGGATCACCGGGCCGCCGTGATGGGCCTCGCCGAGCAGTGCTGCATCGTGCGGCGCGGGATCCCACGAACGCCCGAAGACAGGCGGCGGACGGGTCGGACGGACCACCGTGGTCGGATACACGAGAATGGATTCCACCTCGCTGTACATCCCGTGATCGAGCCCGAGCAGGAGGATGCACGCTTCGGCCGCGACGGTGACTCGGATCTCGTCGTCGAGTTCGAGCCCGCCGCATCCCTCCCAGTGCTTCTCCGCGACGAAGACCTGCACCAGCGATTGCAGCTGCGTTCGCTCGCTCTCGTCGAGCAACCGCCAGTACCCGACGTTGCGTTCGACGATCGCGCGCCATGAATTCGGGAACGGCTGTTCCGTCAGTTGGTTGCGCCGTCGTTCGGTGAGCCAGTTCCAGATCATCGAGTGCCTCGTCGCGATGGTCGCACAGCGGCGACTCGAGTCGCCGGCTGCTCGCGCTGCGGCGCCATGCGTAACGACCGACGCACGACGATTCGCCACGCGAATCCGCCGGAACGCGCGTTGCTACGACGGTGCGCTCATGCGTTCGAGCATGGGTCGGGCGGCCGTCGCGATGGCGGTTTCGCTCTGGGGTGCGGCTGCGCGGGCCGATGGCAACGATCTGTCGATCTCCGTGCGCGGCTTTCCGTCGTGGGCCGCTGCGATCTCGGTCTTGCAGAGCGACACGCATGCGGAGGGGCGCTCGCTTGCGGTCGCGGTGCTCCATTCGGATCACACGCGCGCATCGTGCGATCGCTATCGACTCGCGCTCGACGCGGTCGGCGGCGCGGCGTTCGCCGTCGGCATCTGCGACCCCGTCACCGGCGAGACAACCGTCACGCTCGTCCATCGCGCCGCGCTGTTCGCTCACGACGATGTCGTGCCCGAGCCGCTGAGCGCGGGGATCACTGCGGTCGCGGTCTCGACGGGTGGCGCTGCGGGTGGTGCATCACCGCGCGCCGAAAGCGCGCTCACGTGCAGCGTCGCAGTGCAGCCCTACCTCACCGATCTCGAGCACGGTCGACGCGTACCCCTCACTCCCGGACGCTTCGTGCTGCGTCCGATCGGTGCGACGGTTCGTGTCGACGCGGGCACCGACGGATGGACCCTCGTGGCGCTGAGCGCGGGCTCGCTCTCGATCGAGTACGACATCTTCGACACCGCGCGTGGTCGCGTGATCGCGCACGATCGTGCGTCGATCCGATGCGCGAACGAATCGGTGACGAGCGCGCCCGTCATCGCCACCGAGCCGCCATCGCACCCGCCCGCATCTGCGCAGACCGAGACACGCGATGCACCGCTCCCGATCGTGACCGCTTCGTTCACCGGAAATCTCGCCGGTGTCGGATACGTTCCACTCGCCGAGGTGCCGCTCCATCACGACGGCCTCGTCGCGACGGGAAGAGACCTGCAGAACACCGCGGCGTGGACGTACGCACCGATGGTCGGCGCGATGCTCGACGCCCCCTGGTTCCGCGGGACGCTCGGGCTCGTGCCGCACGTCGGCGATCACTTCGCGGGAATCCAAGCGGTCGCGATGGCGGCGTTCGCGGTGCAGATCGATCACGCGCGCATCTACGTGGGACCGCATTACGCGCTCTCGGCCTTCCGACTCTCGCGCGTCGCGGGGCGCGACGTCGACTGGACGACCGGTGGCATGTCGTCTCTCGGTGCGACCGCAGGCATCGCCTATCGCGCGACGAGCGGCAGCGTGAATGGCCGCGCGCGGGTGAGTGACGTGCACTTCGACGTCGCGATTCCGTTGTGGGGATCCGGGGCGATCGTTGCCGGGTTCGGCCTGGCGTGGGGAGGTGCGCTGTGAAGCCGCTCGCTTCGCTTGCGGTGCTTTCGCTCGGGGTGATCGCAGCGTGCAACGTCACCGACAACGAGGTGGCGGGGGTGCCGATCGTGATCTGTCAGAGCGGCACACGCGACGTGCATTGCCAGTCGGTACCCACCGTCGCGATCGGAAGCGGACCATCACTCGCGCCACTCGGCGGCGCGGCGGCATTGAACAGCGGCTTTCTCGACGACCGCCGGCTCGTGGTCGGCGCCGCGACCGGTTACGACGCACACGGCACGGCACTCGGTGGAATCATCGAGATCGACCTGACCTCGCGCTCGCGCCGCGTCGTGCTCGGTGCCTATCAAGATGCCGCGCGGGGCGTGGTTCGGATCGAGACGAACGCGCGCCTCCCTTTCACGCTCGGCCCCGTTCACGACGTGCAGCGAGGCGCGCTGCGTGCCGACGGGACGCGACCCTGGTTCGCCGTTGGCAACGACGGGCTCTTCGCGATCGAACCCGATGTCCACGCAGCGCAAATCTTGTCGGCGAACGACCTGATCGTGTGCGACGGCATCAGTGACTCGATGCGCATCGCGTTCGAGACGCTGGCCGTCGATGGCGACGACCGTGTGCTCCTCGTCGCGAACGATTCATCGATCGTCTCGTTCGATCCACGCGATCGTTCGTGTCGCCTCGTCACCTCGAATGCCGCCGCGCCCGGCCCCGCAGCGCATGCGATTCATGCGCTGCGATTCGAGCGCGACACCCTGTGGGCCCTCGACGATGCAAGCGTGTTCCGCGTCGATCTCGCGACCGGCGAGCGCACGCGCACGACGAGCCCCAGCGCATACGGCAGCGTAGGCAGCGGCGCGAGCGTCCTCGGCGGTGCACGCCTGCATGTGCCGCGTGAAGGCGACGTGTGGACCGCCGGCAACGGAGGTCTCTTCGTGCGCGTCGACGACACCGGCGCCCGCACTCGCTTCGAATCCAGCGGCGGCCCGAGCACCACGTTCGACATCGGCGGCGTCTGGTCGCTCCCCGACTCACCCGTTCTCGTCGCGACCGCCGGCAGCGGAGTCGTCGTTGCCAACGTCTTCACCGGCTCGATGAACTGGCTCTCGCGTTGATCGGTCTCACGCCCATGCGCGCGCGGCTTCCATCACGCGTCCGAGCTTCTCGGCGACTTCGCTCGCCAGTGGAAGCATCGACGGGTCTGCACCGGCGCCGAGTTGCTCGATCGGGTCGACGATGCCGAGCACCGATTGCCCCTCGTCGGTCTCGTAGAGCACGACGTTGCAGGGCAACAGCATCCCCACGCAAAGATCTTCGGTGAGCGCTCGGTGCGCGTACTTCGGATTGCACGCGCCGAGAATTCGATAGTTGCGAAACTCGACGCCGAGCTTGGCGGACAGCGTCGCCTTCACGTCGATCTGCGTGAGAACGCCGAACCCTTCCTGCTGCAGCGCCGCGGGAATGCGCGCGAGTGCGTCGTCGAATCGCACCTTCACCGGCTGCCACTTTCCTCGGGACAGAGATTTCGAACCGGCGGTGTCGGCCATGGCGTTGCTCCTTTATCGGTGAGAGCCAGCGCGGCTCGAAAAGGGTTCGCGCGACACGGAAGGCACGGCGACGAGGTGCCGGTCGAACCAGTCGATCGCAGCCCGCGCCACCTGCTCGAGCGCGCCGGGCTCTTCGAACAGATGGGTGGCGTGCGGCACGACGACGAGGTCCGACGGCGCAGTGAGCCGCTTCTGCGCGGTGTGATTGAGCGCGAGGACTTCGTGATCGTCACCCCCTACGATGAGCAGCGTCGGAGCGCGCACGCTCTCGAGGATCGACGCCGCGAGATCGGGACGCCCGCCACGTGACACGACGGCGCGCACGAGATCTGGTCGTCGGGACGCCGCCACCAATGCGGCAGCAGCACCCGTGCTCGCGCCGAAGTATCCGAGCACCAGGTGGCTCGTCGGCGCGAACCCGTGCGCCCAGTCGGTCGCGCGGACGAGACGTTCCGCCAGCAAGTCGATGTCGAAGCGCCACCGTGCGCTCGCGATGTCGTCGCGCTCCTCCTCGAGCGTCAGCAGATCGAGAAGCAATGTCCCCAGGCCGGCACCCTGCAGCGCCGCGGCGACCGCTCGATTTCGCGGGCTCATGCGGCTGCTGCCGCTGCCGTGCGCGAACAACACGAGACCGTGCGCGCGATCGGGCACCACGAGATCGCCGAGCAAGCGCGCGCCGTCGAGATCGATGATGACGCGTCGATCGAACTCGGGACGTGGGTGCGCCGGCTCCGTGCCGTGTTCTTCGCGGCGGTGAGCAGCAAGGATCGCCTCGACGTCTTCGTCGCTGGTCTGCCCGAAATCCTCGTACCACTCGCCCACCGATCGAAGATCGTCGCGAGGTTCGACGCACACGAGTTCGTCGACCATCGACTCGAGCACCGCGATCGATTGCGTCGATGCCACCGGCACGGCCAGCACGAGCAAGCTCGGATTCGCCGCACGCAACGCCGTGGCGGCCGCACGCAGCGTTCCGCCGGTGGCGATGCCGTCATCGACCAGGATCACGACGCGGCCGTGGACACGCGGTGGCGCCGCATCGCCGCGATAGACGCGCACCCGCCGCGCCAGCTCCTCGCGCTCGCGCTCGATCACACGGTCGACGTCGCGCGGGGAGGCATCGACCCATTCGATCAACTCGCGATCGAGAAACAGCGCGTCGCCCTCCGAGATCGCACCGAGGCCGAGTTCAGGCTGCCGCGGCGCGCCGATCTTTCTCACCACCCACACGTCGAGTGGTGCATCGAGTGCGCGCGCCACTTCGACCGCAACCGGGACGCCGCCACGCGGCACCCCGAGAACGATCGGATGAAGCGAACGAAATCGTTGCAGCGCGCCGGCCAGCTGCCGTCCCGCATCGGCGCGGTCTCGAAACACCATCGGCGTCCCCCCGTTGATCGCAGGGAGAGAATGCAAACGGTCGTCCGAACTCCGCGATGCGGAGCGCGTCGTTGCTCAGCGCTTCGCCGGCGTCGCGCGCAGTTGCTCCAGCGCGGCGATCGCGTCTTCGCGGCTCTCGTAGAGCAGCGCACGCGTTCCTTCCTCGCGGTGCTTGATCATCTGCGAACGCACGTACGTCCGCGTGAGCGGATCGTTGGCCGCGTACCGGATCACGCCGCTCACGTAGCGCAACAGGTCGGCCGTCCGCTTGCCGTAGTACGCAGCCACCGTCGGATCGGTGAACACGACGTTCTTCCAGCACGCGAGTACCCACGGCTTGTTGCGGAACTTCGCCAGTGCGATCAGCTCGTCGAAGATCTCGTCGATGATCTCGTTGCGATCGCCGGTCACGCCCGTGACGTCCGTCTCGATCACATTCAATTGCGCATCGTAGCGGGAGAACCCCGGCATCGGTTCGTCATCGCGGCGCGCTTCCCTTCGCGCACGCGCTCCTTCAAGGCCACGCTAGCATCTGGAATTCCCGCTCGAGCCGCGGGAATCGCACGAGGTTCGCCATCCGCATCCGCACTCGAACGCGTTCGAAGCCGAGCACTACTTGACCCTGCCTGCGCCTTGGCGTAGCCGCTGGGCATCGTGTTCGACCGCCTGCGTGGTGCTGTTCTCGTGTTCGCTGCCCTTAACCTTTTCACCGCCCCGGCCGAGGCGCAGAGCGCGAGCGATCGCGTGTACGTCGTGCAGGCGTCGGACACGGTCTCGCGCATCGCGGAACGACTCCAGGTGCCGGTGCGTGACGTGATCGAACGGAACCATCTCGCACCGCCGTATGCACTCCGCGTGGGCCGGCGACTCCGCGTGCCCGACGGCGTGCCGACCGACATCCTGCGCGACCTGCCACGTCGCGGCGATCCGGCCGCCGACACGGCGACCGCCGACGTGATCGAATCGCGCAGCCGTCATACGGACGACGCTGCCGGGCGCGTCGGCATCGTATCGCTCGTGCGCGCACGCGACGCGGCCGAGCTGACCACGCACTTCGACAATCCGTCGCAGGCGTTTCGCAACCGCATCGAACGCTTCCTGCGCTTCCGCGACGGCAGCCGCCATCCGATCCATCAGCGCTTGATCCGCCAGCTCGCCGCGGTGAGCGCCCACTTCGACGGCCGCCCGATCACGGTGCTCTCGGGTTTCCGCCCGCAGTTGTACCGACGCACCGGCCCGCGCACACGCCACAGCCAGGGCTACGCGGTGGACATCCGCATCGACGGCGTCGGCACGCGCGAGCTGTTCCAGTACTGCGAGTCGCTCGAGAACATGGGATGCGGTTTCTATCCCCGCGCGCGCTTCGTCCACTTCGATGTGCGACGCGAAGCGCTCAGCTGGGAAGACAACTCGCAACCGGGTACGCGCCACGCGAACGAATCGGTGCCGGATTCCGACGAGAACGTCACCGAGGTGACGACCGACGCCGCGCCGGTGCGCAACCCACACGCATCGAACGAGAACTGACGCGCTACGGCCGCACGCGCACGTCGTTCCCCAGCACCGTCTGGATCGCGCGCACGCGTTCGTCGCGCAGCGATTCGTCCATCGCGCGTCCCGGTAGAACGCGCACGCCTTCGTCGTCGACGGTGCGCCACAGCGCGACCGCCGTGAGCATCTGCAACGCGACACGCCCGGGCTCGGGCCGCGTGAAGGTCACGCGCAAGAGAACACCATCACGTCCCGCCGGGTCGTCGATCAAGGGGTTGAGCGGTGTGCTCGGCGGCACGCCCTGTCGATAGCGATAGCCGTGCACCGAGAGCAGATCGCCGAGCGAGTACGCGATCACCGCATCGCCGCGCGGCGACGACACACGCTCCACACGCTGCAACAGATGCGGCCCCGCACCGAGCACGAGGTCGGCACCGGCTTCGACGAACTGATGCGCGAGGGTTCGCTGTCGGTCGGAGATCACGCGCACGAAGTCGCGGCTCCAATGCGCCATCACCACGACGACGTCGGCATGTTCGCGCGCGGCGGTGACGGCCGCGATCGCTTGCGCGGGGTCCTCGGTGCGCGCTACGCGAACACCGGCTGCGTTGCGTCCGGGGCCATCGTTGGTGCGTTCGGTGAACGCGAGGAACGCGACGCGCAGCCCCTCGCGTTCGACGATCACGGGACCGTAGGCATCGTCGTCGGTATGCCCCGCGCCGACGCTCGGGAGACTCGCGGCATGCAGCGCTTGCAGCGTTTCTTCGAGACCGTCGGCGGTCTGGTCATAGGCGTGATTGGTCGCGAGAGAGAGCACGTCGAACCCGGCGCGCGCGAGCGAGCGCGCCGACGCAGCGGGCACGCCGGTCACCGGGACGAGGCCCGAGCCGGGCGCGCGAAAGCGATCGGTGAGCGGCGTCTCGAGATCCGCGACGAGAATCTCGCGGTCGGCGACGACGGGTGCCGTGGGAGCGAGCGCCCACACGAGTCCGCCCTCTCGGCGATGCGACTCGATGCTGGCTGCAATGCGACGTTGGAGATAGATGTCTCCGGTCGCCGTGATCGTCACACGCGCGGGCGGCGCGTCGGCCACCGCGGCGTCCTCGGGCGATGCGTCGAACACCATGTCGGCATCGACACCGAGCACGTCGCCGATTGCATCGGGCCGCGTCGCGGCATCGTGAGCTTCCGCCGCGCCGCGGTCTTTGTGACACGCGCCGCACAGCACCGCGCCGAGTGCGAGCAACGCTGCGGAATGTCGTACCCACCGGTTCACGCGCGGACGATAGCGGGATGTGCGCACGCAGCGGAAGGCCGACTCAGAACCACGCTGTCAGCCCGAGCGTGAGCGTGTTCTGCGTGGCCGCGTTCGTGACGAATTCACCGGGCTCGGTGGCCGCGACGTTGTGATGGAAGTAGAGCGGGTGGGTCGGATCGCACGCATCGAAGCGATATTCGAGGCGCAGCGATGCATGCTCGAACGCGTGCAGATCGATGGTCGCCGTACCGGACGACACCCACGTCGCGCCATTCCAGAAGATCGCGGTCGCGAGGCGATCGCGCGGAACGAACTCGCCGAAGACATCGCCGCGCAACGCGACGCGCAGGAACGACGTGATGCGAACGCGCGCATAAAGCGCCGCCGCGGCCCATCCAGCGGTGCCGAGTCGATTCGGTTCGAAGCCCGCATCGAGGTGCGCCATCAGCTCCACGCGATCGTGCACCTGATACGCAAAGATCAGATCGAACAGATTGCGCCAGGGAGCCCCTTCGGCGAGCCCCTCGTTACGCTCGACGCCGCCGAAGTAGAGCGCATTGAACGACACGCGCTCGCGCTGGTACTCGAACGACGCCGACACAGACTTCGCGGGATTGTTGTCGACGACGTTGTTCCAGCCGTTCCACACGCCGACGGCCACGCGGGTGTGTTCCGTCGTGGGGTACGAGGCGCGCGCGCCCACGTGATAGTAGGGCAGCGCGAAGAACAGGTTCGAACGCGACCAGTTGAAGTTCGAGTGAACGGGAATGGTCTCGGGTCCGATGGGCGAAAGGAACAGCCCGGCCTCGAGCGTGAGCCCGCGTCCGACGGGCGCGCGCCACGCGATGTTCGCCTGCTGCAGGTACTTCCACGCGCTCGCGCCGGTGGCGCTGACCACGCGCGTTCCGCGGCTTGCGGGCTCCGCGAGATAGTACGAATCGGGTGTGCTGCCGACCTGGCCGGCGATGCGAAGCGTGACGCCCGCGACGGACGCCGAGACATCGAGCACCGCGTTGGAGAGCGTGAAGGTGTTGTGGCGATTGTCGAAGCCGCGATAGTTCGTGATGCCGTTCGACGGCTGGTTGAAGTTGTACTGGTAGTACGTCTCGAGATACCCGCGCGGCGTGATGGTCACGGGGCCGACGTGAAGTTCGATCGAACCGTCGTCGGGCGAGATGCGCGCGTAGGTCGCGCCGTGGTGACTCGCGCTCGTGGCATCGCGCGCGGCGGGGAGCGCTTCGGCACTCGCGGGCGGTGCACTCGACTCGTGCTCGCTCGGATACGTCGCCGCGGTGGCTTCGAGCGGCGCAGCGGATGACGGCGGCGGTGACGACGACGACCCGCTGGTCTGCGCGCTCGCGGTGCGCGCAACGAGCATGGTGAAGGCAACAGTGCCGGCGATGGCGAGATGGCGACGAGTGGCGTTCATCGAATGGAGTCGCACGCGAACGGCACGGAGCGCGCGGCGGCGGACTATAACCCGATTCGTTCGCGTCTCGGATGCACGCGAATCGAGGGGCGGTGCTACACCGTCGAGGCATGGCGCGGAGGGACTCGACGACACGCACGCACGCTGAAGTGCCTCGTCGCCGAGCGAGTCGCGTCGGCATCGTGGCGCGCCTCTTCGCGGTGTCGATCGCACTCGCGCTCGTCCCTGGATTTTTCGCTGCGGTGTGCGTCGACGCCTCGCGCGAGTTCCACGAGCCTCCGCGCGCTACGCGTGAGTACGCGTTCGTGCGAAGGCACTTGCAGCAGTCGTTCGCCGGGTACTCGCGGCTCGACGTACTCGCGCCGCAGTTCGGCGTGGTCGCGCTCTCGCACATGGCGAGCGGCTTGATGAACGTGCACGTCCGCGATTCGACCGCGCGCGACGAGATAGCCCCGTTGGCGCGCGAGGTCGTGCGGCGGGCGATGTCGCGCGAGATCGCGCCGACCGGACGAGCGACGACGTCGTCGAGTGCGATCGATTCGCATCACCTCTATTGGAGCCATCTCGCGATCGCGCTCGGCGTCGAGCGAGCCATTCGGTGCAACGGGAGTGTGTGCCCCGAGAGCGCCGAGGATCGATTGCAGCAGCGGATCGTCGAGACGCTGCGGGGGCGCATGCTCGCGAGCGACGACGCGCAGATCGCCTCGTATCCGAACTCGCCGACGTGGCCGGCCGACAACGCGGTGACGCTGGCTGCGTTCGCGCTCTACGACGCAACGCACGCGACGCATCTCGCCGAGGCGCCGACGCGCGCGTTCGTGCGCGTGATGCAATCGCGTCGCGACGCGGCGACCGGGCTGTTCCGCAGCGCGATGAATCGCGTCTGGTACCGCGCGATCCCGCGTGGATGCGCCGCGAGTTGGACGACCCTGTACCTCGCGCAGGTCGCACCCGACGTCGCGCGCGAGCAGTACGAACGGGCACGCGCGCATCTCGCCGACGACTTGATCGGACTCGGCGGTTTTCGCGAGTGGCCGCGACATCGCGGAGGACGAATGGACGGCGACTCGGGGCCGATCGTGTTCGGCGTCGGCATGGCGGCAACCGGTCTCGGCCTCGGTGCTGCGCGCATGTTCGGCGATGTCGATCGGTACACGGTGATCCGGCGGACGGCATCGGTGTTCGGCGTGCCCTCGTGGATCCCATCACATGGTTACGCGCTCGCGCCGTTGCTCGGCGAAGCGATGCTCTTCAACGGCCGCACC
>CBIHQZ010000089.1:0-11609 GCA_966212315.1 uncultured Myxococcales bacterium | reverse complement strand
CAGCGAAGCAGCGGTGAAGCGCGATTGTGAAACACCGGCGGGGATCGTGCCGACGGCCCCGTCGAACGATGAGGGGCTTCTCTTCGATCCCTCGCTGGTTCGCGAGGCGACACTGTTGGTCGTCGACGACGAGCAACTTGTGACCAACAGTCTTCGCCATTTCTTCCAGCTGGAAATGGGCATCGACAAGGTCGTCTCGTTCAATGTCTCGAGTGAAGCGGCGAAGTGGGCAGAAACGCATCGCGTCGACTTCGTGATGTCCGACTTCCTGATGCCCGGAATGGATGGGCTTGCCTTGCTGTCGACCGTGCGGAAGCTTCATCCGGAAGCAACGCGCGTATTGCTCACGGGCTATGCCGACAAAGCGAACGCCATTCGCGCCATCAATGAAGTGGGTCTCTTTCAGTACATCGAAAAGCCGTGGGACACCGATCGCCTCGCGGCGGTGGTCCGCTCCGGTCTGGAGCACATGGCATTGCAGCGCACATTGCGACAATTGATCGACAAGCTCAGCGAAGAGAAAGGCGCGCGTGAACACATACGGCGCGCCCTCTTGAGGGCCTTCGCATGACGGCTTCGCGACCGCGACGCGCGGCGCTCGGGGAGGGGGGGACCATGGGCGACCAGAACAGGCACTCGTCCGAGCAGGCGCTCGATCGAGGGCACTTCGATTCGGGCGAGACGCTCGGTGCAGCGACGCCTGCGGATCTCGTGCGCTCCGAGCGCATGGTGACTCTCGGGTGGCTCGCTGCCAGCGTGGGTCACGATCTGCGCACGCCGCTCGCGGCGATTCGTTCGAACAGCGACCTGGTGCTGAAAGTCGTCGAGCGACTGCGCACGAAAGTGCTGCAAGGCGAGGATCTCGATCGCGCACTCGCGACACTGGAAGACCTCGAGCGCACCAACATGCAAGCCGTCGATCGCCTCGCGCAGATCGTTCAAGGCCTGAAGGCATTCGCACAGGCGGAGCGCCCCGGGCTGCGGCAGGGGAATGCCGAGGAAGCGATCGATCAGGCGCTGCGACTGTGCAAACAGGAGATCGGCCACGTGCAGGTACGCGTCGACGTGAAGCACCCGCTGCCGATGGTGGCGGTACCTGACGCCGAACTGATGCAACTGGTGATGAATCTGGTGCTCAATGCGGCGCAGGCGATGGCCGGCGGGGGTGACGTCGACGTCGCGGCATACGGCGAAGGCGATCGCGTCACGATGACCGTGACCGACAACGGGCCCGGTCTCGCGGACGATGTGTGCGGCAATCTCTTCAAGCCGGGAATCACGACGAAGGCCGCGACCGGCGGCACGGGGCTCGGGCTCTCGATCGTGAAGCGCATCGTCGACATGCACGGCGGTCACATCGAAGTCGCTTCCGAACCAGGGCGTGGCGTTCGCTTCCGCCTGTCGTTTCCCATCGCGCAGTAGGAGCGCGCGCGTTCAGCTCGGCTTGCGTGCGCGCCAGGCGATGTCGCGGCGGTACTGCGCGCCCTCGAACCGGATGGACGCGACACGCGCGTATGCACGCTGCGCTGCTTCGTCGATGGTCTTCGCGCGAGCCGTTACCGTGAGCACGCGTCCGCCGGCGGTCACGATGCGGCCGTTCGCGAGCCGCGTTCCAGCGTGGAGGACCTGCACGTCGGGCGAATAGCCTGCGTCCAATCCATCGATCGTGTCGCCGCTCTTCGGTGCGGTCGGATAGCCCTGCGAGGCGATCACCACGGCGATGACGGCATCGTCGCTCAACGGGGGCACCGCATCGGGGAGCTTCCCGTGCGCGCCACCGAGCAGCAGCGGAACGATGTCGCCGTCGAGTCGCTCGAGGAGCACCGCGCATTCGGGATCACCGAAGCGAACGTTGTACTCGAGCAGATGCGGCGTGCCTTCGTGCAGCATGATGCCGAAGAAGATCACGCCACGAAACGCCATGCCGTCGGTGGATAGCCCCGCGATCGTCGGTTCGACGATGTCTCTCAGGATCGCTTCGTGCGTGGCCGGCGTGAGCGCCGGGACGGGTGCATAGGCCCCCATGCCGCCAGTGTTCGGACCGGTGTCGCCGTCGCCGATGCGCTTGTGGTCTTGCGCGCCGCCGAGTTGCAGCACGCGCATGCCGTCGGTGATCACGTGGAAGGAAATCTCTTCGCCGCGCAGACGCTCTTCGATCACCACCCGCTCGCCGGCCTCGCCGAACGCGCGCGCGCGCATCATCGAATCGATTGCTTCGATCGCCTCTTTCGCATCGTCCGCGACGACGACTCCTTTGCCGCCCGCGAGTCCATCGGCCTTCACGACAAGTGGGCGATTCGCGTCGCGCACATAGGCCACCGCGGACTCGGCGTCGTCGAAGCACTTGAACGCCGCGGTCGGAATCTTGTGTCGCGACATGAACTGCTTCGCGAAGACTTTGGAGCCCTCGAGTCGCGCGCACGAACCATTGGGACCGAACGTGGGGATACCGCGCGAGGTCAGCGCATCCGCGAGCCCTGCGACCAGCGGCGCTTCGGGGCCGATGATCACGAGCCCGGGGTGTTCACGCTCGCACAGTGCGGTGAGCCCCTCGACGTCGTCCGCGGCCACGGCTTCGCAACGCGCGCTCGCCGCGATGCCGCCGTTTCCCGGCGCCGCGATCACTTCGGTGACGAGGTTCGACCGGCTGCACGCGAGGACCAATGCATGTTCGCGAGCGCCGCCACCGACTACCAGAACCTTCATCGCGACTCCTGTTCCGAACCGAAACGATCAGTGGCGGAAGTGTCGCACGCTCGTGAAGATCATCGCCACGCCAGCTGCGTCGGCCGCGGCGATCACGTCGGCGTCTTTCACCGATCCACCGGGCTGCGCGATGGCCGTGATGCCCGCGCGCGCGGCAGCTTCGACGCCGTCCGGGAACGGGAAGAATGCGTCGCTGGCGAGAACCGAGCCCTTGCTCTCGTCGCCGGCTTTCTTCACCGCGATTTCCACCGACATCACGCGCGACATCTGGCCGGCACCCACGCCGACCGTTCGCATCACGTCGCCGTCGGTGCGCGCGAACACGATGGCATTCGACTTCACGTGTTTGCAGACGCGCCACGCGAACGCGAGCGCTCGCTTCTCCTCGTCGGTCGGTTGGCGCTTCGTCACGATCTTGCCGTGCTCGACTTCGCCGTCCGCCGTCGCGTCCCGCTGCTGCACGAGCAGACCTCCGGAAACCTGCTTCCAAGCGGTCGACGCGTACGAGCCGGGCAGCCACTCGCCGACTGCGATCACGCGGAGGTTCTTCTTCGCATGCAATACCGACTTTGCTTCGTCGTCGAACGCCGGCGCGACGACACACTCGAGAAACGTTTCCGCGAGAGCCTTGGCGGTTGCGCCGTCGACCTTGCGATTGAGCGCGACGATGCCTCCGAACGCGGACGTTTCATCGGCCTTGCGGGCGATGCGATACGCCTGCTCGAGCGAAACCGCGGTCGCGACGCCACACGGATTGGTGTGCTTCACGACGACCGCGGCCGGCTCGGCGAACTCGCGCACGGCTTCGAGCGCCGCGTCGACGTCGACCAGGTTGTTGAACGAGAGTTCTTTGCCCCCTGCGCCGATGCTGCTCGCGCGACCGAGTGTTCCGGGCGTCGCATTTCGCGCGACGTAGAACGCGCCCGACTGATGGGGGTTCTCACCGTAGCGAAGCGAGTAGGCACGCTCGAACGTGGTCGAGAGCGTGCGCGGATACGTGTCGCGCTCGCCTTCTTCGTTGATCGAGGTGAGATACCCCGCGATCGCGCCGTCGTACGCGGCCGTGTGCGAAAACGCCTTTCCGGCAAGTCGCGCGCGCGTCGCGAAACTCACATCGCCGTTGGCTTCGATCTCTTGCAGGACGGCGGCGTAGTCGGCCGGATCCACGACGATGGCAACGCGCGCGTGATTCTTCGCGGCGGAGCGCACCATCGAGGGTCCACCGATGTCGATGTTCTCGATGATCTCGTCGTGATGGACGTTCGGCTTCGCGACCGTCGCTTCGAACGGATAGAGGTTCACCACGACGAGGTCGATCGGCTTGCCGCCGAGTGCCGTGAGTGCGGCGCGATCGTCTTCGCGGTCGCGCATGAGAATCCCGCCGTGCACGCGCGGATGAAGGGTCTTCACGCGACCGTCCATCACTTCGGGCGAGCCGGTGTACGTCGATACATCGGTGACCGTGATGCCTGCGTCGCGCAGGGACTTCGCAGTGCCTCCGGTCGAGAGCACTTCGACGCCGCGCGCCGCGAGTGCCTTCACGAAAGGGACGAGATCGCGTTTGTCACTGACCGAAATGAGCGCACGAGTGATGGGCATCGCAGCCTCCGCGGCGCGGGGTAACACGCGCAGACGGCTCGCGGAAGAGTGAACCTCACCGGCGCCGCCGACTTCATCATCGGCGGTGCAAGTGAGGTGGAGAATCGAACTGCAGGCTGGTGGGGCGAGGCGATGCGGCGGTTGGGATGACAGGATGCTGTCAAGCGGGCGAGGCCGACGCGGTGCGGGCTCCCGCCCTTCGCGCACCGAGATTCGCCGTTTCGAACCGGGCTAGCGGACGAAGACCTTGAACGCCATGTCGACGTTCGTCTCGTAACCGGAGCCATAGAACATGTCGCCGTTGGGATAGGGATTGCCGTTCGTGTTGCCGACGCCGATCGACCAGCTCGAGCATTCTCCATCGCTGAAGCACGGGAAGTTCATACGCGGGCCGGAGGCGCACATTCGGAGCCCTGCTCCCGCGCAAATTCCAGCCGGCGGCGCCGGCGAATCGGGCGCGATGCGGAAGTCGAGCATCTCGCCTGCGGTGACACTCGGACACGACGCGGAGAGATCGAACACCACCGGACCGCGCGTCGTCGCCGAGAGCGCCACGCTCGAACCCGGAAGTGACGAGCAGCCGAGGCGCGCGGTGCCGATCGCGGTCGTGCCGCGGTAGAGCGTAAGGATCACGCCATCAGTCGCGGCACAGCTGCCGTTCAGCTCTGCTTCGATCGCGGTGAGCGCGCCGGTGCGGCCGACGCGGAACGCCTGACCGATGACGGTGGGATAAGGGACGCCCTGGCCACCGAACGCGGCGAGTTGCGATTGATCGAGCACTTCGGGCGTCGCACGGCATGCGCACGCGCCGGTGGTGCACGTCGACACGCTCGAGCAGGTCGTGCCGCATGCGCCACAGTTCGCGCCGTCGGTCTGCGTGTTCACGCACTGCGCTGCGCTGCCGGTGCCGCACAGGGTCTGACCGGCGGGACACGCGCACACGCCGGCCGTGCAGGTCTGCGCCGCGGGGCAAGCCGTGTCGCACGCGCCGCAGTTCGCGTTGTCGGCCTGCGTATCCACGCAGTGCGCCGCACTGCCCGTACCGCACAACATCTGCCCCGACGCGCAGGCGCACGCGCCCGCCATGCAGGTCTGCCCCGTCGGGCATACCGTCCCGCACGCGCCGCAGTTCGCGTCGTCGGACTGCGTGTCGACACACGTTGTGCCGCAGAGCGTCTGGGTCGAGTTGCACGACGGGCCCGTGTCCGTCGCAACGTCTTGAACGTCCGGCGTGACCGCGACGTCTTGCACGTCGGGCGTGATCGTCACGTCATGCACGTCGGGGGTCTGCACGTGGTCGACCGCGTCGGTCGCGGCATCGATGACGGCGACATCGCCCGCATCGGTCGTCTGCGGCGTGGTGCACGCGGCGATCAGCAGCGCGGCGAAAGGAACGAGGTGAAACAGTCGAACGCTCATAGTCGAGGCTCCTGGATATCGGGGAAAAAAGTGAACCAGCCCGTATACGAGAGGCGGTCGCTCGGTCAATCGCCATCGCGGCGTCCCCGCGATCTGACGCTTTTTCCCGCTGCCTGGACTCGCGAAAGCGGCGCGGATCGTCCGAACCATCATCGGTATGCCGTCACGCCGCCGCGAAGACGTAGCGATCGGCATAGCCCGCGGCCGCAGCATCGACGTCGGCGGCCTTCGCGCGTCGCATGATCTCGTCGCGACCGAAGAGCTGCACCAGTTCGGGAATGTCGTCGAGCACGCCCCACGCGACCACCGGCATGAGCCGCCGCGCCCACGCGAGTCGGCGTGGGCCGAGTCCGCTTTGCACGAAGTGAACGTGACCGACTTCGTCGACCATGATCTGCGCGAAGAGCTGCTCGAGTCGCTCCATCGCTCGCGGCTGACTCGCGAACAACACGCGCGCCTTCTCTTCGGAACTCATCGGCTCGAACGCTCTGCCGCTCATCTCGACATCGCGCGCTTCGCGTACGACAACCACTGCAGTTGCCACCCGCCGTCGCGAAGTCGTCGCGACGCCGTGGGACCGGAATTATGACATCAAGTGCCAAAAAGAAAACGCCGGCCGCGCGAGGGCGCCCACGCGAGGCAGATCCGCAGCAAGTTTCGCGTGTCGCCATGCGTCTTTTCGAGCGGCGGGGATTCGACCAGGTGACGATGGACGAGATCGCCGAGGCCGCGTCGGTGAGTCGCCGTACGTTGTTCCGGCTCTTCCCGTCGAAGTCCGACATCGTGTGGGACGGTGTGAACGAGGTGCGCGCCGCGTTGCGCGTTCACGCCGCGGCGCTCACGGACAAACACGCGCGCTTGGACACGGTCGTGGAAGAACTGTTCTTCCCGGTCCTGCGCATACTCGACGAACCAGAGTTCGCGGCGATGGCGCGTCGTCGTTTGCGGCTGATGGCGCGAGCCCCCGGGCTCTTGAACCATCCGTCACTCGCCGAGATCGAAGGCGTCATCACGCAGGTCGTCGCGGCCGGTGCAGCGAAACGCGGCGTCCCTGCGTCCCTCGTGTCACGGACGCTCGTTGCCGCGACGCTTGCGGCGATCTTGTGGTGGGCGGAGCACGGGGAGGGGATGAGTGCGCTCGAGACCACGCGCACCGCGCTGCGATCGATCGCAATCGAGAAGGCCTGAGGCGCGCGACATTCGACGCGCGTGGTGTCGAGCGATGACGGGTGCTTTTCGCGGACGTCGACCGACCTGGCGTCGCGGTGATTTCGCGTCGCGTGCGGGACGAACGTCCGGCCGACCCGACTACTCCCAGTAGTCCTGCAGCGCCGCCATGTCCGAGAGCGCCTTGAGCTTCGAGAGCCCGCGCGTCTCCAACTGACGAATGCGCTCGCGCGTCAGGTTCATGATGTCGCCGACTTCTTCGAGCGTGATGCCGCCACGATCGGCGATGTCCAACGCGCACGAGTCGGGGAGATCCCACACTTCCATGTCGGGGAAGTTGATCTTGATCGAGCCCGTTCGCTCGTTCACGTCGAGATAGAGGTGGTGCTTGCACGACACGAACGGGCAGGGCCGCTCGGCGTGCTCGCCTTGGACGCACGCATCACGCGTGTTCGGGCGCATCTCGGTCGCCTCGGGATACAGCGATCGCCCGCGTTCGAGCTCGCGCTTGGAGAGACGCTTGATCGAGATAGTGCGCGCGCGCACACGTGGGTTGCGCTTGCTCTCCTCTTCGTCGTCTGCCGCCGGGAGATTCGCGTCGCTGTCGCTCACGGCGAGTGCCGTGTTTCCGAGCGCCGCAAAGTCAACCAGAGCATCGCTTGCCAGATCCAACGAACGGACTTCGACGTCGACCATCACACCCTCCAACACCGGGCGGCCCGCGAAGGCACACCACTCCCAAGCCGCCATCCGCCGCGCCCCTGCGCTCGGCCGATGCAGCACCTACGGACACACCACCACCGTGACTCCGCGCGTTCCGTGCGCGCGAAATCTCCCTCGCCGTCGAGCGTCGCCCGGGATTAACCGGCGACGCGTGCAAGCCGGGCACGGACGGAGAGACGTTCCTCCAGTGCCCGCAAACGATCGACCAGACCATCGGCAGCGCCCCGCGCGTCTTTCAAATCGCGACGCAGGTACTCCGCGGTGGTCTCGTCATCGGAGCGCTGCCCGAGCGCTCCATCGATTCCTTCGAACAGCTGTTTCAACTTCTGTTCGAGTTCCTCGATATCCCCCCTGAGAAGCAAGTAGTCTTGTCGAATCTCTTCTATCGTCTTGTTCTCGCCGAGGAGCCGCTTGATCTCGAGAATCTGTCGCACCGCCGAGACGGGATACAAACCCTGAGACCCTTTGTGCTTCCCCTTGCGACCTACCCGCACCGAGTGCGGGAGCAAACCTAGTTGAACGTATTTACGGAGTGTCGCTTCACTGAACTTCACTCCACGTTCTTCGAAAAAAGCAACGATCGCCGGGGCAGGGATCCCGTCGGCGTGCCTGCGCTCCAATTGCGTCAGCTCCGCCTCGTCGATCCCGTCCACGTTCGTCGTGCCGTCTCTCGCTCGAACCCTCGACCTCTGCCGTCCGAGCGATCTCGAATGTATTCGCTCGAAGCGAACGGGGTCAACAATTTCCGAGGCATCAGACGGCCGGAAACGCGGACCGTTCGGACCTGAACAAGGCACTGGAGACGCGTTCAGTTGTGGAAACGAGCTCGCGTCCATATCTGTTCAGTTCTGAGCGGGAAAACAGGGATCTGTGACCGCGAGCTCGCGACCCGTTCGCACATTTCACGTCGCCGTGTTCCGTCCACTGTGGATAGCGCGTGTTTCGTCGCCTTTTCAGTACACCGTCGGATGCACCTCGGCGTCCGCGACGACCCCTACGCAGGGGCGCGAGCGTTCAGGTGGGATATAGGCCACCAATGGAGGTCGCCGAAGGTCCAGGGGTCACAAAAGTGAACGCCACGGTCGGGATTTGGCCTCGCGCCGGTCGACGAAGCGTCACGCATGCGATGCGGGCTCGTCACATCACACGATTTTTACGGGCGATCCGGCCATCGGCGACATTCATGCGATTGAGTTGCGCTGGAATTCCAGCTTGAAGTGATCACGATGGGTCGATGGAGTCGCACCGCGGGTGAACTTCGCAGCGGCCGTTCGCCGAACGAAGCGGTGTTTGAATGCAGTGAAAAGCCGCGTTGATCGCGTTTGAACTCGCACCGGGCGCGAACAGGCTTCGCGCATTGCCAGCCCACGAACGTGCGACGACGGCGGCTTCGTCGGCGGGCGAGTCGACGCGAAGATTCGAGAACAACGCGCTCTGCGGTGCGTGCTGAACGACGAACAACGCGCGCGCGATGTCGCGTGGTGCGCACGCGTCGGGCGGTAGCGCGACGCCGATTGCACCTTCGATGCGAACGCCATGAAATCGCGTCCGCTGCGGGTTCGCCAGCGGTCCGAGGACGATGCCGCGCCAGTGCGCCGATGCGTTGCGAAGCGTCACCGCATGGTCGGTATCCACATCGATCACGAGCGCGCTGCTCGACGTGTCACCGACGCGGATCTCGTCGTCGGCACCGAGCGCGAGCGTGACGCCGCCGGCGAGCGTGAGCGTGGGATCGTCGCTTCCGTCGACTGCGAGCACTCGATCGTCGTCGAGAACGTACGGCACGCCGAGGTCGCGCCATGTCTGCGTGCTGCGCACGAACGTCGCGTGATCGGGTGGCGCGATGCGGATCTCCGCGCGTGCGTTGTCGGCAAGAACGAGCGACGGTAGCGATCCCACTGCATCGGCGTCGTCGATCACGATCGGCATCCCGCCGTCGTTTGCACCAGCGGCGTGCGTAGCGCGAATTTCGAGCGCATTTGTGCCCGTCGCGAACGAGCCGCGTTCGGTGAGCCACACGCCGCTCGCGCGCGATTCGTCGATCGTGACGTGCGAGACATCGAGGTCGTGCATCGCGACGGTGAGGCCCGCCGCGCGCGATCCACCATGCGCGATGCGAGTCCACACGAGGCGCGACGTAGTGCGAGCGCCACGCGCAAACGCGAGCCCCTCCCACGCGCCGGGCGAAGGAGAAGCGCCGTCGGCATCGATGCGTACCGGACGATTCGATTCGCCCATCGCGAAGAGCGCGGCGTCTTGTTCCACGCGCACTGCGGTGCCTCCGGCCGCGAGCACGAGCGCGCATGGCACGAGCGTCACGCTTGCGCCGCGTGTGATGCGCAAGCCATCCGGCAAGCGATGCGGGCTCCCCTCGGCGGTCCACGTTTCGTTCCCCGAGACGGTCACCTCGTGCACCGTTCCGTGATCGCGCCACGCGTCGAGTCGCGTCGCCGGGCAACCTTGTGCAGGAGACTGCGGAACGCTCCGAATGCTGCTGGCCAGCGCAGCGCCCGCGCCGGCGTCGGTGGAAATCGATGCAGGCGCAGGCGGCGATCGTCGCGAGCAACTCGTCACGAGGAACACAGCGCCGAGAGCACGCCGCGCGATCACGTGCCGGTCACGAACCCGGCTGCCGCGAGGGACACGATCGCGACGAACACGAACGCCTCACGCCGTCGGTGCTCGAGTCTCATCGCCAACGCGAGCAAGGCGATCGGCGCAACGAGCGCGATGCCCCACGCTGCGGCGCTGCCGAGTCGCATGCGCACGATCGGCGAGAGCGAGATGCGCGTCAGCCAGAGCAGCGCGTTGAAAGCGATTGCGAAGAAGGGCACCGCAAGGGGCATGGCTCGTCTGTTGCGGGTAACACGCACGACGAAGCGAACGAACTTTTCCGCTCGAACTGGCGCGCCTGCCGCCAACCACCTTAGGGTCACGGCTTCTCATGATTCTTCGCGATCCAGTGCACGGCCTCGTGTCCTTCGAGCGACCGAACGAACGCATCATCGTCGACCTGCTCGACACCGCAGAAGTGCAGCGGCTCCGTCGCGTCCGCGCGCTCGGTGTCACGTCGCTCGCGTTTCCGAGCGCGGAGCATTCGCGCTTCACCCACGCTGTCGGCGCGGCCCACGTGATGAAGTGTTTTCTCGCGCGCATGCGGGCACTCGAGAACGACATCGCAGTGGCCGACCGGCTGACGGCCGATGACGAACGTCTCGCGCTCGCCGCGGCACTTCTCCACGACCTCGGACACGGGCCGCTTTCGCATCTCTTCGAGGACGTCTTCGCTGACGCGCGTCCGCACGAAGAGTGGACGAGTGCGTTGATCATGGACCCTGCGAGCGATGTTCATCGCGTGTTGAAGTCGATCGATCCGAGCTATCCGTCGGCCATCGAGCGGCTCGTACACGGGGAGCACCCGCGCCCGTATCTCGCGCATGCCGTCTCCGGAACGTTCGACGTCGATCGCTGCGACTACCTTCTTCGCGACTCGTACATGTCCGGCGTTCGCTACGGGCTCTTCGACCTCGACTGGCTGCTTCGATCGCTGCGCCTCGCCCCGGGTCGCGACGGCACCCGCCTGGCGATCGACGGATCCAAGGGACTCCCCGCGGTCGAAGGATTCTTCCTTGCGCGGCTCTTCATGTACCAGCAGGTGTACTTCCACAAAGCGACGCGCTCCGCGGAAGTGATGGTGCGAACGCTATTCCGGCGCGCGGTCGATCTCGTTCGCGACGGTCACGACGTGGGACTTCCGCCCGTGCTCCAGGCGATGGCGCGGGGCGAGAACGTGAGCGCAGCGGCATATCAATCGATGGACGACGGCACCGTATGGAGCGTCGTCGAGCAGTGGGAGTCGGCGAACGATCCGGTGCTCAGCGATCTCGCGCGACGCATTCGGCATCGCTCGCTCTTCAAGAGCGAACTGCTCGGCGATGCGGACGACGCGCGCGCACAAGAACTCGCAATCGCGGTCGAGGACATCGTGCGGCGCG
>CBIHQZ010000088.1:0-11637 GCA_966212315.1 uncultured Myxococcales bacterium | reverse complement strand
CGCTTCGTTCGACGTCCCTCCCCCGATCCCCATTGCTGATAGCCGACGACTCGCTGGGCGGTGCATGCACCCTCAGCGAGTCGACCATTTGGGGTCTTGGTTCTGATATCGTCGCCGCGGAGTGAACGCCGTGAGCCGACCGCATCTTCCCCTGTTCGGACTGCTTTTCGCCTCGGCCCTTGCTGGTTGTGCGAACTACGCCGACCAGCTCGCCCGCGCCGAACAGCATTACGGCAACGCCCGCTACGAAGCCGCGCTCGTGAATCTCGAAGACATGGAGATCCACGTCGACGGGCTCTCGAAGACCGAGCGCGTTCGTTACGACCTCGTGCGCGGCATGACGCACTTGCGACTCTCCCAACGCCAGGACGCGCGGCATTGGCTCGCGATCGCCCGCGAGGACGCGCGCGAGGTGCCGAGTTCGCTCACCGATCAACAACGCAGCACGATCGAGCGCACGCTCGTCGAACTCGATCCGCTCGGACCGGCCTCGGCCGCGCCCGACAACCCTTGCGCAGGCAATACCGGATCGAGCGCAGCGTCGTCGGGCACGTCATCGAGCAGCGGCGGCGAACGACACTAGCCCGTCACGCTTCGAACTCACGCCGGCGCGTCGTGCGTCGACGGCCACAGAACAGCAGGGACGCGCATGAGCGACACGAACGTCGCGCCGTGGGTCGGCGTGATCATGGGTAGCAAGAGCGACGCGGGGCATCTCGCGGGGGCGCGCGAATTGTTGACCTACTTCGGCGTGCCGCACGAAGCGCGCATCGTCTCGGCCCATCGCACCCCCGACTGGATGGCCGAGTACGCGAAGACCGCCGAAGCGCGCGGAATCCGCGTGATCATCGCAGCGGCCGGCGGCGCGGCGCATCTGCCAGGGATGGTCAGCGCACACACGACGCTCCCCGTGATCGGCGTACCCGTCCCCGCGACGGTGCTCGCCGGCGTCGACGCGTTGTTGTCGATCGTGCAGATGCCGAAGGGCGTACCGGTGGCGACGATGGCGATCGGCGCGCCGGGTGCCGAGAACGCAGCGCTGCTCGCGGTGCGCATTCTCGCCCTGCAGCATCGCGAACTGGGTGAACGGTTGAAAGCCTGGGTGGCGCAGCGTCGCGACGAAGTGCTCGCGCAGGAGCTGCTGTGAGCGCGATCGTGGCACCGGCGTCGATCGCGATCATCGGCGGCGGGCAGCTCGGTCGGATGACGGCGATGGCGGCGCGCTCGCTCGGCCTCGGCGTGAACGTGCTCGATCCCGAGCGAGATTGCGCGGCGCGGGGCGTGGCGGATCGTTGCGTGACGGCGCCGTTCGAAGACGTCGATGCGCTGCGCGATGTCGCCGAAGGGTGTGCCGCGGTGACCTTCGAGATCGAGCGCATCCCGGCCGATGCGCTGGCCGCATTGGCGGAGATCGCGCCGGTGCGACCGGGGCCGCACGTGCTCGAGGTCGTGCAAGACCGCATCACGCAGAAGCAGTGGCTCGTGAAACACGGCTTTTCCGTCGGTGAATTCCGGGTCGCGCACGACGAAGCGGAACTCGCCCGCGGGCTCGGTGAATTGTCGGCGCGCGCCGTGGTGAAAGCGTCGCGCGGTGGCTACGACGGACGAGGTCAGATCTGGACGACGAGTGCGAAGGAAAGCGCCGCGACATGGAAGTCACTGGGCGCGCGCCCGGTCGTCGCGGAGAAGGGGCTCTCGCTCGCGGCGGAGTTCTCGGTGCTCGTGGCGCGGCGTCCTGGCGGGCAGTGCGTGGTGTATCCGCCGGCGTTCAACGTTCATCGCGACGGGATTCTCGAGTGGTCGGTGATTCCCGCGCCGCTGGGCTCCGAGGTGCTCGAGCACGGTGCGGACATCGCGCGCGGCATCGCGACGACGATCGATGTGGTGGGGCTGCTCGTGGTGGAGTTGTTCGTGACGAGCGACGGCGCGGTGCTGGTGAACGAACTCGCGCCGCGTCCGCACAACAGCTACCACGCGAGCGAGAACGCCTGCGCGACGAGCCAGTTCGAGCAGCACGTGCGCGCGGTGTGTGATCTCCCGCTCGGTGCACCGACGCTGGTGAAGCCGGCCGCGATCGCGAACCTGCTGGGTGATCTGTGGCTCGCGGATATGCCGCCCGATGTGGCCGCGGCGCTGTCGATGGATGGCGTGCGCGTGGTGCTCTACGGCAAGAAGGGCGCACGCGCGGGGCGGAAGATGGGGCACATCGTGGCGACCGGCGACGATCCGCACGACGCGCTCTCGCGGGTGCGGGAGGCGTATCGGAAGTTCGCCGCGCACGGGGCGAAGTAAGCGCGGTCGAATCACACGACGCGCGCGAGCGCGGCCGCGGTCATCCCGAGTGGAGTGCCGGGACTGCAAGGCACGAAGTCGAAGGACGCACCGTCGTCCACGGTCGTCGCGCGAGGGCCCCGGCTTGCGTACGCTGCGCGCCGGAGGACCCGCGATGCCGCAGTCGATCAACCCGTTCCTCATGTTCACCGGGCGCGCCGAGGAGGCGATGAATTACTACCTCTCGATCTTTCCCGGTGGGTCGATCACGTCGATCGAACGTTGGCGCGACGGCGAGCCGGGACGCGTCGGATCCGTGAAGCGCGCAGCGTTCGTCATCGCGGGGCGCGTACTCGAATGCTCCGACACCCCCGTCGAGCACGCGTTCACCTTCACCCCGTCGCTCTCGCTCTTCGTCGAGTGCGACGACGAGAGCGAGCAGACACGCGCGTTCGAGCGACTCGCCGATGGAGGGCAGGTGCTCATGCCGCTCGGTGACTACGGGTTCAGCAAACGCTTCGGCTGGGTGAACGATCGCTTCGGCGTGTCTTGGCAGTTGAACCTGCGCGCGTGACGCACGTTACTCGATCGGCACTTCGCCCTCGTACGACACTCCCATCGGCATGCGATAGCGACGCATCGAGCACTCGGTGGTGAAGTGCGGGCCGTCGCCCCTCGGGGGGGGAGTCGTGGTCGGCGGCGACGCGGGAAGCGCTACGTACAAACGCGATGCGTCGTCGGCGATCAACATCGGCTCGGCCGGCGCGGGTCGCCCCTGGTCGACACACATGCGGATCGCGATCTCGTCGTCGTTCACTCGCACGCGAGAAGGGCCCGGCGCGTTCGGCGCATCCTCGAGGCGCTCGGCCGTGACGAGGCGCAAGCGATGATCCGCGAGTCGCGCATCGAGATCGGCACGCGTGAGCGAAGCCGGGAGGCGAGGGGGAGGCGGCGACGCTGTGCTCGCAGCGGTGGTGTCTTGCGAGCGAGCCGAACCCGCGCAGCCCGCGATCACGAGTGCGACGACGGAGACGAACGAGAGATGACGCTTCATGAATGGCTTCCTCTACCACGTTGCCGTGCGGACCCGGGCGGCGCCGGCGCGTGCACGCGGTGAACTTCAGTGCGTGTCGAACGCCGCGCCCATCGGATACGCGACATGTACTGCGTGCGCGTCGGAAGGCCGCGGAAACTGCAGCCCGCGCATCACGCGCACCATGCACGCTGCGACATCGGGGAGGTAGGTCGCGATCTCGCCGGGATCGAGTGCGGCGATGCGCCCGTCGGTGCCGATGTCGAAGTGCATCTCGAACCCTGCGTATCCGATCGGCGCGATCGGTCGCGCGCGTTCGTGACACGATTGGAACTGCGCCGCGGTCACGACTCGGACGACCTCCGCGTTCGCGATCGAGCCGCTCACCGTCGGCGTGCGCAGATCGACGCGTGTGAGGTGCGCGACGACTGGCCTTCGCAGCACGCACGTTCCGGCCGTGCACGTCGCGCTCGGCATCGGACGATCGACGCACGCGCTCGGACACGTCCCCGTCACGCTCACGTTCTGCCAGAGCGACGCGGCCCACGCGTCCCAGTTGCGATTGCCCGCCACGTATTCGCCGCATGCGAGGCGGCACGTGTTCGGAGCGGCACTCGTTCGCAGTCGTGGAACGACCACGCAGTCGCTGTCGTTCGCGCATGTCGTGGTCACGGGCGGATAGGCGAGCACGCAGCGACCCGCTTCACATGCCGCAGGCGGCGGACGGCTCGCGGCGCAACCGACGGGACACGCGCCCCGGTGCGACGGATCGCACATCGGTTGTCGCGCGTGCCAGCTGCGATTGACCGCTTCGTATCCGCCGCACACTGCGCAACACGGGCCGCCGCGTCGTTCGGATTCGTCGCGCTGCGCGACCACTTCGCAATCGGCGACCGCGGTGCACGCTACGGATGCGGGCATGGCGTCGGGGGCGGGGGGCGTATCGGCGGAGACGTCGGTGCTTGCATCGATCGCTCGCGCAGCGGCCGCGTCTCGACGAGGCGGAGCCGATGCGATCGCGTGCGAGCAAGCGGATGCGAGTGCGAGCCACGATGCGAGTGGGAGTCGAAACGCGGTGGCGGGCGTCGTCGCATGCATCGTCCGAGAGTGACACCGATCGATCGTGGATCCTTGGCGTCCGACGGGTCGTGGGAATCGCACCACCTTCGTACTGCCGCATTCTATGGACCGCGCGCGAAGCACCATAGACTGGCCGCTTGAATCCCGCCCTTCGTCGGAGGCCTTCGATGCACACGCGGCTTCGTTCCTTGTCGTCGCTCGTTTTCGTGATGGCGCTCGTGCCTCGCATCGCGAGCGCGCAATCCGCGGCCCCGCCGTCGCAGCAGCGCGCGACTGCTCCGGCTCGCGCGCCCGCGTCGAGCACCGTGACAGCTCGCGTTCCACCAGCCCGTGCCGCAACCGCGCCGACCCACGCGTCCGCTGCGAGCGGTGCACCCGCGAATCGTCCACCGCGCTCGAACGCGTCCGCATCGCCCGCGCCGGCCCGCGCAAACGTTGCGACGCGCGCCAGTGCCGCGCCGGCATCGAGTCCTCCTCCGCCTGCATCGGCGTCGCAAGCAGCCTCGTCGCCCGCGCCCGATGAGCATCGCGCGGCGATCCAGCGCATCGAAGCGCAAGCCGCGCGCGCGACGCCCGAGAGTGCACGCGCGATCGCGCAGACCGTCCTCCGCGGGACGGCGCCCGATGTCACCGCGACCGCGCTCGATGCGCTCGCCGCGCTCGCGCGCCCCGAAGGGAGCGCCGCCGTGGCGCATGCGCTGCGCCATCGCCGCGCGTTGATCCGACGGCACGCGATCGGTGCGGCGCGCGCGATTCACACCGCCGATCTCGTCGATGCGCTCGGCGATCTCCTCGGTGATCCAGTGGCGGCGGTGCGGCTCGACGCGGCGACGGCGCTCGCCGACGTCGGCAATCGCGCGGTGGGATCGCGTGTGCTCGAGGCGTTCGAACGCGACCTCGACGACGCACAAGGACCCGACGGTGGGCCACTCACGCGACCATGCGCCATGGCGGTCGGTCGCTTCGGATCGAGCGACGACGTCCATCACCTTCTCGGGTTTCTCGGACGCGCGCCGCTTCGCGCGATCACCGACGCGATGCGCGAGGCCGTTCGCCGCGCCGCACTCCCCGAAACGCTTCGCGTTCAGATCGTCACCGCCATCGGACGCCTGGCGACCCACGACGCGCGGGTGTTCCTCGAAACGGTCGTGGCCGACGCGGGGACGCAGGACAACGCAGTGGTTCGCGCCGCGCGCGATGGCGCAGCGCGGATCGGGGAGTGATCGTGATGACGAAGACACTGTCGCTCGTTGGTTCGCTTTCGCTTGTTGCAGCGCTCAGCCATTGCGCACCGGCCGTTCGCGCGACGGCCGTGAACACATCGAATGCTCCGCGCGACAACACGGCGTCGATCGAGCGCGTGGCCGTCGCGGTGGCCGCGCAACCGGCCGGCAACGATGCATCGCCCTCGGTGGTCGCGATCACCGCGCGGCCGCCGGCGCATGGATTCGCGGTGTTCTCGCTTCCGGAAGGACGACGCCTCTGGGACACGACGCTCGCGGTCGACGCGCGACCCTGGTTGGTCGCCGATCTGGTGGTCTCGCATCTCGGCAACGAACTCGTCGCGTGGGACGCGCGCACCGGGCACGAGCGATGGCGTCATCCGGACTACGGGCAGTCGCTGATCGGCGCGTCATCCGATGGAAGTCACGTCGCGGTCTCGCTCGGCGTCGGCGGGCTCGAACACACCGACGGCATCGAACTCGTTCTCGATGCCGCGCATGGTGCACGCGAGTTTCAAGAATCGTCGTCGCACGCGCTCGGCGTTCCAGCCGTGGCCGCGGGGTATGCGTTCTTCCCGTGGAACGGGAGCACCGTCTCGATGATCGATCTCGCCGCGCACCACGAGGTCGCGCAGGTCCCCGAGATCGAAGACTTCGTTTCGCATGTGATTCGCGCGGACAACGCGGTCTACTTCGCGGGTGCGCGTCTGTATCGCTTCGGTCGCGGCACATCCAATGGCCGCCGCGCGAGCAGTGAAACGTACGGGCTGCCACGCGAGGACCTGCCCGGTCGGCCGCATCTCGTGCCGTCGGGTTACTACGCGCCGTATGCGGGCGTGAACCTGCGCGAGCGAAGCGGCGTGGTCGCGCGACCCGATGGCGCGCGCGCCGGCGCGCCGTTGATCGCCGATGCGTTCTACTTCGTGCACCACCGCACCTTGTTCGCGTTCGACGCGACGACCGGCGACGGACGCTGGGCGCACGTGGAGCCGGTGTCGATCACCGGCGTGATTCCCGTGCGCGGCGCGGTGGCATTGGTGAACGAGAACGGCGCGCTCGCATGGCTCGATGCGCGGGCGGGCAACGTGATCCGTCGCGCGAACCTCGCGATGCCGAATGCGCAGGCGATCTTCGCGGCGCCGGCCGAGATCACGCACCTCGCGGATCACCCGGATCCAGTGCGAACGGCGGCCGAGACCTTCGCCGAAGCCGCCACGGCGACCGGTGACAACCTCACGCCCGCGCGTGTGCTGGCAGTTCGGCTACTCGGCACGCAACGCGGGAGCGCGGCGACGCAATCGATCGTGCAGATCGTCTCGAACACCGCCAACCCGGAAGAGTTGCGCACGGCCGCGGGCGATGTCCTCGCAACGCGAACCGACGGCACGCGCGCGATGATCGAGACCCTCGGCACACACTACGACTACTACCGTCGCACCGACTCGCCTCCGCTTTCGTATCTCGCCCGTGCGCTCGGCAACGCACACGATCGACGCGCCGTCGCGCCGCTCGTCGCGCATCTTCAAGATCCATACACCCCGACGCGCGAACTGGCGCCGATCGCGGAGGCGCTCGGTGATCTCGGCGATCGCGCGGCGCTGCCCGCGTTGATGGACTTCGTCGTGACCTATCACGCCGACGACGGTGCGGTTCCGCCGATCGGTACCGGCGCGGCGGTCGACGATCGCACCGCGGCCGACATCGATGCGATGCATGCGGCCGTCCGCGCGTCGGCAGCGGCGATCATTCGCCTCGGTGGCGCGCCCGAACGACAGCGCGTGCGAACGCTCGCGGATTCGAGCGAGACGCCGGCCGGGATGCGAAGTGCATTGAACGAAGCACTGCACCCGCCGCCGCCACCGCGCCCCGCCGCGGCCGTTGCGAGTGCATCTCCACCGCCCGAAGCGCCGGCACCGGTCGAAGTGCTCCCGCCGCGCGCGACACCGGCGATGATCAACACTGCGTTTGCGCGCGTGCGCGATCGGATGGTGCGGTGCTTTCCGCCCGGCAACACCGTCGCGACCATCCAGATCCATTTTCGTTACGACGGCGATGGCCACGTTCTCAACGCGATCGTCGCGCCGAGCACGCTGACGGCGTGCATCGAACCGATCGCGCGCGAAGTGCAATTGCCGCGGACGCACGTGTTCCGCGAGGTGCGCACGTACGTGGTCGCGAGACCGCCGGCGGCGCGTGCCGTGAGGCCGAGGACGCCGGTGCCGCCGCGTACGTGACCGATCTCGTCGGTTTGCAGCCGCTCAATACACCGAGATCGTCGGATTGGTCCCGCACGTCAAACCGACCGAGTCCGCCCACGCGCCCGCACGACCCGTGATGCCGAATACCTCGGCGGGGCACGACACGATCGTGTTCGATCCGGCGGCCGCGCCGGCGGCATACCACGTCGCGTCCTCGGCATCGGGCGTGACGGAGTAGGCGCCGCGCGTTCCGGAGAACGTGGTGGTGCGGCAGCGAATGGCGACGCCGGTGACGCCCGTCGCCCCGTAGTTCACGCGCATCGAACTGACCATCGAGCCGGCCGGGCATGCGAGCGAGAAGTTGGCCGCTTGTGCCTGGTCTCCGAACGCCGTCGGGACCATCGATGGGCCCGACAGATTCAGCGAGTAGTTCCACGGCACGGTCGCCGACTGCGTCGTCAGGTTCCACGGCGAACAGAAGAGATTGATGAGGCGGACGTAGCCCGTGCTCACGTTGCCGTACAAGCCCGTGAGCACTTCGCCACCCGTGCAAATCGGATTCATCGGCACGCCTCCCGACGCATCGCCGGGCGTCGCGGTGTTCGCGCCGATCGAGAACGAAAGCGAGCGTGCGCACTGCGTGTCGGTCGTTCCGGTGCAGTCGTTGTTCACGCCATCGCAGATGTCGACCGCGCCCGGATGAACGCCGGCACTCGCGTCGTCGCAATCCGTTCGCGGGAGTTGCGGCATGCCGTTGGACGCACAGGTCGCGGTAGTGGACGAGTAGCCATCGTTGTCGGCGTCTTCACTCGTCTCGACGCCGCCACCACTCGAGCAGTCGTTGTCGATGCGGTCGCATAGTTCGGTCGCACCCGGGTAGCTCGCGTTCTGCATGTCGTTGCAATCGTCGCGCGGGTATGGGCCACCGCTGCACGTCGCACTCGCCGGCGCGTGGTGATCGCCGTCGGCGTCTTCCGAGGCGTCCATTCCGCCCGGCGTGCCCGGCGCGTGGACGGAGCAGTCGCTGTCGATGCCGTCGCACAGTTCGGGCGCGCCCACGTACGTCGTTGCCGCCGTGTCGTCGCAATCGGTGCCGCGCACGCCGGCGCATGCGTTGTCCGCATGCCCGTCCAGGTCGTCGTCTTCATCGATGCCGTCGAGGCGACCGTTGCAATTCGTGTCGATCCCGTCGCAGATCTCGAGCGCCGCCGGATTGCGCGATGCGCTCGTGTCGTCGCAATCGGCGTTGTCGTCGACCCATCCGTGCGGAACGTTCGACGGGCAGAACGACATCGGTGCCGCGTTCATGTCGCCGAAGCGATCGCCGTCCATGTCCGGGTAGTACGTACGGAGCATGCCTTCGTCGATCATGCCGTTGCAGTTGTTGTCGACGCCGTCACACACCTCGGGGGCGCCCGGATTGCGGCGCGCATCGGCATCGTCGCAGTCGGTCGAGTCCTCGACGTAGTTCGCAGGCGCCATGCACACCGGTGCTGTCGATTGCATCGGATCGCCGAAGCGATCGCCGTCGCTGTCGCGGTAGTACATGCGCTGCGTGCCTTCGTCGGTCACGCCGTCGCAATTGTTGTCGCGGCTGTCGCAGACCTCGAGCGCGCCGGGATGAACGGTCGGCTGCGTGTCGTCGCAGTCGTCGCCACAGATGCGCGCAGATGCGTTGTCGATGTTGCAGCAAAGCGCATCGAGATGACCGTCGCCGTCGGCGTCGCGCGCGCCGAACGTGTGCGCATCGCAGTCTTCGTCATGGTCGTGCGAGTCGCACACCTCGGTCGCGCCGGGGAAGCGCGTGGGGTCGCTGTCGTCGCAGTCGTCGCCGCCGCACTCCGTCGCGCGATGACCGTCGCCGTCGGCGTCTTGTGTCGTCGTGCAGGTCGTCTCGCAACGTGAGTTCGCTTCGACGCACCGCTGCCCCGCGCGGCACGGTGTCGCCGCCGAGGGGACGACGCATCCGAAGCTGTCCGCACCAGGCGCGCCCGGCATGCAGAGTTCGATGCCGTTGCAGAACACGCGATCCGAACAGTCCGGGTCGGTCGTGCAGATGGTCGCGCCGTCCGGCGAGCCGTCTCGTTGCGCATCGCGGCGCCCGCCGTCGTCCGGCGTGGGGGGTGTTCCGCACGCAGCGAGTGCGGTGCCGACGAGAACCAGAAGTGAAGCAAAGCGAGGCCGATTGCGGGCGATCATCGTCGCAACCGTACATCACGCGCGGATCGATCGTGCCGCGTGTTCGTGCGAGTTCGAGCCGGGAACTTCTGGAGGCGAGTGGCGGAGCGTTGCCACGGATTCGAGCCCGCTCCGAGAGCCTCGCGAGACGGTTCGACGCGCGATGCTGTCGGCGAGGCGCGCAAGATCTCGCGCGAGAGTGGAGGCACGGCACGTCGTCGTAGTAACCGAACGCGAACCCGCCGATCGCCGCGAGCGACAGCGTCCATTCGCGGGTCGCAGAGAACGCAGCGCGAGCGGTGCCGATCACGCCGTACGTCGCTGCCACCTGCGCGCTCACGTCGAGGCGTCGCGCGAACACGTGCCGGACGCCGAGGGTGAATCCCTGCGGCGGAATCGCTCTGCTGATGGTCGAACGACGGAGCCGATAGCCGATCTCGACGCGTGTCTCTCCGATTCGGAGGCCGAATGCGCTGTCGAAGACCAGGTCGCTCTCGGGCGGAGGTGAATGAAAGTACGGGACTCGATTGGGGCCGATCTCCTGGACCTCGATCGCAGCGCGGACCGCAAACAGTCCGCGGAAATAGACGTCCGCGGCGATCGCGAGGTTCGCGGAGTTCGCGTCGTATTCGTGCCGACTGCCGGCGAATGGAACCGAGCCCCGCTGTGCGTCGAACCGCCCGCTGACCGTCACGCTCGATGCGCGCTGCAGATACCCCTGGAGCACTGCGGCGACCCGTCGTGGACGAGCGCCGTCGAGACGGTGATCGAGCCGCCGCCTCCCCCGCCGTCACGACCGTCGCTGCGACCGACGTACCGCAGATAGCCCTCGCCAACGTACATCCAGCGCCCGGCGCGCACGGAGAGTTCCATCGTGAATCGCTGTCGACGCGGAGTCGTGCGTTCGTCGCGTGTGCGCGCGATGCGCGTGGCTTCTTGCGCGTAGGCATTGGGCGCGATGGTGCAGATGAACGCGACGCTCGCGAGCGCCGCACGACGGCCGATGCGCATCGCGCGCACCGTTCTCCAAAGCGCTTCGGCGTTAGCGCGGGGACTGCGGTCGAGCTGCGCGACACGACAGCATGCTGTCCGATCTGCGTCCGTCGCTGGCTCCTTCGTGCGCGAAGACCGAACTCGCGGCCGCGCTCACGACCGCACACGCGGCGCCGATGGCTTCTCGGCGGATTCTTCGACCCGCGCGAGTTCACGCAATTCGGCCGGCCGGTGGGACTCGCCGTCGCGAACGACGGCGCATTGTTGGTGGGCCACGACGCGAACGGGGTGCTGTATCGCGTCGTCTGGCGGGGCGGAGTCTCTACACCTCGAACTTGATCCCCTGCGCGAGGGGCAACGAGTTCGAATAATTGATCGTGTTCGTCTGCCGGCGCATGTACACGCGCCAGGCGTCCGAGCCCGATTCGCGACCGCCGCCGGTTTCCTTCTCGCCACCGAACGCGCCGCCGATTTCGGCACCCGACGTTCCGATGTTCACGTTCGCGATGCCGCAGTCCGAGCCGGCCGCCGAGAGGAACTGCTCCGACGACTTGAGGTTCTGCGTGAAGATCGCCGAGCTGAGTCCCTGCGGTACTGCGTTCTGCATCTCGAGTGCTTCGTCGAGCGTCTTGAACGACATGACGTAGAGAATCGGTGCGAA